>JAFTPJ010000129.1 GCA_017463405.1 Clostridia bacterium | reverse complement strand
GGGGAGCGCAGGAGCGAGAGCTGGATCAGTCCATCGTGAATGTCGTGACCGTACTTGCAATCGTTCATAATTGCAACGCCGTAGCCGCCCTCGGAGAGATCGGCGTATTTGTGTGCACAGACTTCAAAGCGCGCCTGATCCCAGGAGGTGTTGAAGTGCGCGGGACGTTCGACCGCACCGAACTGGATCTCGTAGGTCGCATGATCGGCGTTGATGTCCACGGGGAAAGCTGCCTTGAGCATCTGGTGATGCTCGTGCCAGTCGGCGACCGTCTCAAAGTCAATGCGCTCCAAGTCATCGTAGAACCAGATGGTCTGCGTGACGGTGGAGGACATGTGCGGGCGTACCAGGCGGATACCGCGGCGGATGCCGTCCTCAACGATCTCTGCGGATGTAAACTCGGTCAGCACCCTGTACTCCTCGCGCTCGTATGTATGCCACTCCCATGCGTCGTAGGTGTCGGGGCGGTCGGCGTGAACGCGAAGCTCGTTTCCGATCTCGCCTACCTTGAGTACCTCTCGGTTGCAACGCTTGTCATAGATCGAGATTATCTGCCATGCGTCGTCAAAGGTGATAAGGTACAGGTCGGTTTCCACGCTCTTACCGTCGATCCTTACATGATTCTCTTGAATGAAGTTCTTGCAGCTTGAGTATCCCTTGGGCGCGGCGTTCTTGATGTATACGCTCTTGCCGTTCACCTTGACAGCGGCGCGACCGCCGTGGGCGTTGGGATTGAAGATCACATAGCCCTCATCCTTGGAGATGCTGTGTGCGATCGCGTTCTGTGCATCTGTGAGTGCGCCTTCGCCGATTTTTTTGATCTCGGCATAGTCGATGTCGCTTTGATCATAAACCTCCTTGATCGAGGAGCCGGGGAGGATATCGTGGAACTGGTTGGTGAGAATCATCTCCCAGCCGCGATGCAGTTCGTCCTGCGGGAAGGGATGGCTTGCCAGCTTGTCCGCCACAGTGCCGTAGAGCTCGGCGTTCTGATAGAGAAACTCGCTCTGGCGGTTGCTCCGCTTATTGCGCGCCATTGTGGTGTAGGTACCGCGGTGGAACTCGAGGTACAATTCACCCTGCCAGCGTGGGAGGAGCTTGTTGCCGTCGATTTTTGCCTCCAGACGCTTGAGAAAATCACCTGCGAAATCAATTTTTGCATTGGGCATACCGGGAATACCGTGCACGCCGCGTCGGAGCAGCTCCAGATGCTCCGCAGTGGGACCTCCACCGCCGTCTCCATAGCCGAAGGTGAGGATCGCCTCGTTGTTCAGTTGCTTTTGCTGATAACGCTTATAGGTACCCGCAATCATGGGTGCGTGCGTGTTGCAGACATAGGTGGTGTAACGGCGGGAGGGCTTTCCGTCGTCATCCTGTGCAGTGATGAAGTGGGTGTTGATTTCGGTGCCGTCGATGCCGCGCCATGCAAAGGTATCGTAAGGCATGCGGTCCACATCATTCCAGCTGATTTTAGAGGTGACGAACCAATCCACGCCGCATTTTTTGAGGATTTGCGGAAGTGCTGCGGAATAACCGAATACGTCGGGCAGCCAAAGCACGCGGTTGTCGACGTCAAATTCCTTTTTGAAGAAGGTTTTACCGTAAAGCACCTGACGCACCAGGCTCTCACCCGAGGAGAGGTTGCAATCGGCTTCGACCCACATCGCACCCTCGCACTCCCATCGTCCCTCGCGGATGCGCTCCTTTACCTGTTCGTAAAGCTCGGGCGCCTCCTCTTTGAGATTTTTGTAGAGGAATGCCTGCGAGGACATGAATTTGTACTCGGGATAGCGGCGCATTAGCTCCAGTACGGTTGCAAACGAGCGCTGGACTTTCTCGCGGGTCTGCTTCAGTGTCCATTTCCATGCGCAGTCAATGTGCGTGTGTCCGATGCAGATCGAGGTCATCTTCTGCTCTGCGCAGTAGCTACCGTAAAATTCGTCCGTCATGTAGCGGCGTGCATCCTCCACAGAGGAAAGAAATTCGGGAGCGTTGAAATCGAACAGGTCGAGCATCGAGACCGCGCGCCACAGATGATACAGTGTTTGTGCGTACTCGTTGGACTCCTTGTCGAGGAAGGAAAGGGATTCAAATGGTAAAAGCAGGTCATAGTACAGCGCATCGACCGAGGTGTTCAGAACGCGCGTTTCGACGTACAGCCTTGCCTGCTGATACGCGCTTCCCACGTAGCCGTACAGATAGACCTCGGTGGGCTTGTTTGCCTCCAGCATGACCTCAAGGTGGTTGGTGTCAAGCCCCTGGATGATCCGTCCGTTGAAATAAACGAGAAACTGCGGGTTGCTCGCATCCCAGCCGCTGTGATCGGTGCGGGCGTGCAGAAACGTATTCTCACCGACTGCGGGGAGCGTGAAGTGAAACCACGCATGCGTGTCGTAGCCCGTTCCCCAGATCTCATTCGCCGTATAGGGAGTGAAGAGGGATGCGTCGGGCAGGGTGTTGTCGGTTTTGTAGTCGCAGGGAAGAATGCCGATGCCTTCGACGGGCGTGATGCGATCCCAGCGGCGATGCTTCAAAAGATCAAGATAGTGCTTGACCTTGCGGTATTGGTTGTTCATTTTGTTGTCCTCCAAGAATCACTTTCAGCATTAAAAAAATCAATAATTTGGTGCGGTACTTCCGGGAGTGCTACGGCACCTGCAGCTTCCAATTCCTCACGCGAGCCGAAGCCCCAAAGAACGCCTGCGCATCCGATGCCGTTTTTTTGCGCACCGATGACGTCGTCCGCACGGTCGCCGATCATGAGGATGTCCTGCGGATTGTCGATTCCGAGCTGTTCCATCGCATGCGCGATGACCTCGTGCTTGGTATTGCGCGTTCCATCCATCTCGGGCCCCGAAACGAAGCGGAAGTAGTGCAGAAGTTCGAATTTTTCCAGAATTTTCGTGGCGAACTCATGCGGCTTGCAGGTGGCAAGCACAAGCGTGACACCGCGACGGGAAAGCTCATCCAGCATCTCCCGTATCCCGTCGTACACATGGCATTCAAACATCCCACCCGCGCGATAGTTCTCGCGGTAAAGCTCCACGGCACGTGCGGCATCTGCTTCGTTAAGACCGCAAAAGGCGGAAAAGCCGTAGAGCAGGGGTGGACCGATAAAGCAGTTGAGATTCAATCCGTCGGGAATCGGGATGTTCATTTTTTCAAGCGCATAACGCACGCTTCCGGTAATTCCCGGAGCAGAATCTGTGATCGTTCCGTCCAGATCGAAAAAGCAATGGGTCGGTTGTGGCATAGGCGCTCCTCCTTTGTAAACAATCCGAAAACAGTGCGCAATTTTGAAAAAATCTCTTGCAAGTGCGCGCGAGGTATGGTATAATTTTAATACACCGCTTTTATTATAGCATATTTTTTTGATTTTGCAATCATAAATCTATCATAAAATATCAAAAATATATCATTGTAAGAATTGAGGGCCATCCCATGGATATGAATTTTACCATTCCCGTCAACGAGGCATTTGAGGCGTCGGCAAAGGACGCGTCGTGCGGCTGTCCCTTTTGCGCGCTTTACCGCAAGCTGGAGGAGGACGAGCTCGAACTGATTCTCGGTGCCTCGATGATGGAGCCTGACGTTCGCATCAAAACCAACGAAACGGGCTTTTGCCGTACACACTACGACATGATGTTCGTGCGCAAGAACCGTCTCGGCATGGCGCTGACACTGGAGAGCCACCTTGCGCAATTGCGCAAGGAGATTCGTGACGGCGGCTTCGGCGGCGGGCAGGGGCACAAGCCGATCAAGCGTATCGGAGAGCTGGAGGACACCTGTTACGTCTGCGATCGCATCTCCAACAATTTTGAGCACATGGTTGACACGGCAGTCTATCTGTGGGAAACCGACGAAGACTTTGCTCCGAAGCTCAAGGCACAACCTTATTTCTGCCTGTCGCACTACCGTAAGTTTCTGTCATATGGGCAAAAGCGGCTGGGAAAGAAAAAGCAGCCCGAATTTGCGTCGCAGTGTGCCAATGTCGTGGAGACCTATTTTGAGCAACTGGAAAAGGACGTGAGCTGGTTTTGCAAGAAGTTCGATTACCGCTATAGCGAGGAGCCGTGGTATAACTCCAAGGATGCAGTTGAGCGCGCGATCAGATTTTTGCGCTCGGATCTGCACAACAAATAAAGAGGTTTTTGCAATATGATTGATCTTTTGAAGCTGCATAAGCATTTTATTCTGACACACCTGAAGGAGGGTGACGTTGCCGTAGATTTTACAATGGGAAACGGCTATGACACCGAATTTTTGTCAAAGACCGTGGGTGAGAGCGGACACGTATATGCGTTTGATATTCAGGCACAGGCGGTCGAATCCACAGCGCGGCACTTGCGCGAGGTCGGCTGTCCCGAAAATTACACGTTGATTCACGACTCACATCACAATGTCAAAAGCTACGTCAAAGAGCCGATCAAGGCGGGAATGTTCAACCTCGGCTGGCTCCCCGGAGGCGATAAATCCATTACCACGTTGCGTGAGACAACTCTGCCCGCGATCGAGGCGGCAATTGATCTGATGGATGTGGATGCGATCGTCAACGTTGCGGTCTATCCGGGGCATGAGGAGGGGGATCTCGAGGGCAAGATGATTTGTGATTACCTTGCGGGCATCAGCCGTCATAAGGTCTGCGCGACCAGGGTGAATATTCTCAATTCACCGTCGTCGCCCTATTTTATCGTGATCGAGTCCAAGCCCGCCATCCACGTGCCCTATGGGAGATCACATGAGAAAAAATAATTTTTTGGTTGGAATTGCTGTTTTCCTGTTCTGCGTGCTCCTGATTTACGTCGGTGTGACGTTCTACTTCGAGTGGACGAAGAAAGACGGAACGGAGACAGAGACGGATGCCGACACGGAATCTGAACGTGATAGCGACCCGACAGACACACAGGAAACAGTTGTATACGAGTATGTCGGAGCGGTGGATGAGGAGGTTCTGATGACGGGGAAGGATGAGAAATATTTGTTGCTTGCCAATAAGCGGCATCCGTTGCGTTCGGACTACGCTCCGTCACAGCTGTCATTTCTGCCCGAGACGCTTGTGACAAAGGACGAGCAGCTGGAATCCCGCACTGCCGCAGCATTGACGGAGCTGATGAAGGAGATGCACGCATGCGGTATTACGGATACGTTGGTTACCAGTGCATACCGCTCCTATGAAAGGCAGTGCGAGCTGTTTAACCGATATATACAGACGGAAATTGCCTGTGTGAACGGCTTTTCCGAGGAGGCGCTCGCATGTCTCGGCTACTCCTATCTTCGCGAGCAGTATACCAATAAAGGCTTGCATACACTTTCCTATGAAGACGCAAGACGCGTGGTGCTGACCTATTCGGCAGAGCCGGGCACAAGCGAGCACCAGACGGGGCTTTGCGTAGATTTTATCACCGAGGATATGAACGGACATCTGACGACCGTATTTGAGGAAAAGGAAGCCTTTGATTGGCTGTCGGAAAACGCATACAAGTTCGGCTTTATCCTGCGCTATCCCAAGGGGAAGGAAGGAATTACGGGTTACACCTACGAGCCATGGCATTACCGCTTTGTCGGACGCGAGGCGGCAACCGAAATCCATCTGAACGGTCTGACCCTGGAGGAATACCTCGGTTTGGAGAACGAATAAAAACAGATGCCCCGTGTGCATGATTGCATTCGGGACATCTATTTTTTTATTCCGCACAGCACTCGAGCACGAGCTTCTGCACCTCATATTCGTAGTCGTAATCGTAAAGGGGTTGCTTTTCACCACGGACAATCTCGGCAAATTCCAGCATCATTTCGTCGTATCTGCCGATCATCGGTTCGATCTCGACCTCGCGGCAGACGTTATTGTAATGGTCGCCGTTTACCATTTCATGAGTGGAGATCCAAAGCTTGCTTTTCAGCATGTCTGTGCCCGGGGTTTTGATCTCCAGCGGCTTGATCTCGATCGTACCCTTGGTGCCGCATACCACCAGCTGACGGCGTCCAAATCCGTTGATCTGTGTTGATCCGGCTCGAACGGTGGAGACCGCCTTGCCGTAATCCAGAACAGCATAGCCCTGATCGACCACGTCGGTGCCGTCGATGTGCGAGCGATGGTTGAAGGGATAGATGTGCTTCGGAGCGCCGCCCATCATCATATAAACAAAATCCACCATGTGACAGCCGAGGAAGAACATGTCTCCACCGGGGAATTCACGCATCCATTCGCGCTTTTCGGGATCGTGCCAGGTGTCCATAAAGGCATCTACCTGGAAAATTTCACCGAGTGTGCCGTCTTTGATGCGATCAAGTGTGTAGCGCACTGCGTGATTGTAACGGTACATGTAGCCCATATGCACGGCAAGTCCCTTTTCACGCGCCAGATCCAACAGACGCTTAAATTTCGCAAGATCCGCGCCTGCCGGCTTGTCGATGTGAACGTGGATGCCGTTCTCAATACAGCGCATTGCCGCGTCGAGGTTATCCAATTCGTAGCCCTCGATTAGCATCGCGTCCGGCTTCTCTGCGATCAGCTCTGCGACAGTCTTGCGGGGAAGGTCATTGTAAAAGGGATCGGTGATGATCTTCTTGGCGAAGTTTGCGGGATTTTCCTCGGCATAGCCGATAAACTCAAAAATTTCGGGATAGCGTAATACGCACTGCAGAACGGGTGCGGAGTGATCGTGCGCGATACCGATGTGTCCGATTCTGATTTTTTTCATACTGCTGTTCTCCTTTATTATTTGATGGTTGACCAATCGAATTGCACGAGTGGGAAGGATTTTTCACGGCACAGACGTGCGTAAACCTCGCCGCAATCGGTGGGGATATGTGTTTCCGAGACCATCGCGCCGAGATCGATGCGACCTGCGGCGGTCAAGCGAATCAGTGCGGTAACGTCGTCAAAGGTCGTCCAAAGCCCCGCGGAGCTTTCCCTCGCCGGGCGCGCATTTGTATGCGCACCGATGAGCGCGATGCCGGGGCCGTGCACCTTGCGGTAGTAGTCGATCGTGAAATTGCGATCGCGCGTACAGCCGAGCAACGCCACGCGTCCAAAGGGGGCCATGCAATCCAGCACACCGTCGAGCGCAGAGCCAAAGCCCGTGACCTCGATTGCGACGTTTGCGCCCCCGTTTGTTATTTTCTTGACCGTATCCACGAAGTCGGGGGCGAGCGGATCGAGCGCATAATCTGCACCGAAGCGCAGTGCCTCCTCACGTTTTTTCGCAACGGGATCGGCGGCAATGATCGGAACGGCACCCGCCGCGCGCAGCAGCTGCACCGCCATCATGCCGAGCACGCCCAGCCCCATGACGATCGCGGATTCGCCGATCTCCAGATGGCATTTACGGATCGCTGCCAGCGGGAACGTGCCGATGTGAAAAAGTGCCGCCTCGGAAAAGGAGATGCGGTCGTCGGAGATTTTCGTGATGTTCCAATCCTCGCGGAGCACCTGATGCTTTGCATGCGCGCCCCAAGAAACGACTACACGGTCACCGACGGCAACCTTCTTGACATTTTTACCGACCGCGATCACCGTGCCCGCCGATGAATAGCCCGATTCACGCGGGAAATGCGCGACGGGATCGGTGGAATAGATGCTGACATTGGGGTCACCCGAAACGATGGCACGTTCGGTTCCGCTGGAGAGTGAGGAAACCGCCGTTTCGACCAGCACGTCATCGTCGGTCATCTCTCGTGGTTGTCTGTCCAAAAGCTCCGCAACGCACGGAGACGTGAAAATAATCTGCTTGGTGTTCATATTCTATATCCTTTCGATCGGTTTTTTGATAATT
>JAFTPJ010000128.1 GCA_017463405.1 Clostridia bacterium | reverse complement strand
CGGCGGAGTTGTATGACGGAGACGCATGCGTCGACCGTCGGACGCTTTCCGTAGGTGTGCGCACGGTGCGCCTGGTCAATTCCGAGTACATCGATGAGAATGGCAAGGGCGAATTTTATTTTCTGATCAACGGTGAGAAAATGTACGCGCGCGGAACGAACTGGGTGCCGCTGGATGCGTTCCACTCCCGTGACCGCGAGCGCCTGTCGCATGCACTGGAGCTGTTGCTGGACAGCAATTGCAACACAGTGCGCCTGTGGGGCGGAAATGTGTATGAGAGCGATGAATTTTACGATTTCTGTGACCGTCACGGCATTGCCGTGTGGCAGGATTTCTCCATGGCGTGCTCGTATTATCCGCAAACCGATGCGTTTTGCAAGCAGCTGGAGACCGAGGCGCGTGCGGTCGTGCGCCGTCTTCGCAACCATCCGTCGCTGATTTTGTGGGCTGGGGATAACGAGTGCGATTTTTGCCGCGTCGGCTGGGGCGGCGAAAAAGACCATTCTCCGGACCCGAAGCACAATTTGCTGACGCGAAGGGTGCTTCCCGAGGTGATTCGCGCTATGGATCCCTTCCGCGGCTATCTGCCGAGCTCGCCGTATATCTCCGAAAAAACCTTTGCGATCGGGAAATTCAACGATATCCCGGAGCATCATCTGTGGGGACCGCGCGGCTATTACAAGGCGGATTTTTACACAAAGGCAGTGGCACGCTTCATCAGCGAGACGGGCTATCACGGGTGCCCCTCGGTGGAATCCATCCGCAAATTCATCCCCGCGGATAAGCTCTGGCCATGGCAAAACAACCGCGCGTGGCTGACACATGCGTGCTGCATGGAGCCCGAGGAGGGGAGGGCATATTCCTACCGCATCGCACTGATGGATGCACAGATTACCCATGCGTTCGGCGTCAAGGCGCAGACACTTGAGGAATTTTCCCGCTTGAGTCAGATCACGCAGGCGGAGGCGGATAAGTTTTTCATCGAGCGCAACCGCCTAGGAAAATGGGAGCGCGGCTCGGGTATCTTCTTCTGGAATCTGATCGATGGCTTTCCGCAGTTTTCGGATGCCGTAGTGGATTATTACGGCGAAAAGAAGCTGGCCTACCATGCGATCAAACGCGTCTTTGAGCCAATCGCACTGATGTGCCGCGAGCCGAAAAACGGACGGATCGTGCTGGTTGGATCGAACGATACGCTTGCCGAACGGGAGGTCAGTTATTGTGTGACCGACATGACTCATGATGCAGTTGTGTGCAAGGGGAGAGCGATGCTTTCTGCAAATGCCAACACTGCGCTTGCATCCTTTATCTGTGATGAGCGTGCAACGACGATGTATCTGATCGAGTGGGAGACGGACGGGAAGCAGTATCAAAACCACTACCTGTGCGGACGTGCGCCGCTGGATCCGAAGATCGCGGACGAGGGGTATCGGAAAATTGGACTTTGACCGTCAGACTCCCTTGCGAAATTCACTTGGCGATACGCCCTTGATTTGTCGGAAAATTTTTGAAAAATAAGCAGAATCGTTAAAGCCGTTGGCGAATGCCGCCTCCGTGACGGAAAAATGTCGGGAGAGCATATCGTCGGCGGCTTTTTCCACACGCAGACGGTTGATGTAATCGATCGGTGTGTGGGAGGTGTACTCCTTGAAGAAGCGACAGAGATATTTTTCATTCAATCCCGAGATTTTGGACAGGGAGGCGAGTGTGATTTTTTGCGTATAATTTTCGTCGATCCACTCAAGCAGGCGCGTCAGATGCGTCAGCTGCTTGTCCCGTACGTGATTGCTGTCGTTTTTTCCGACCAGCCCGCACCGATGGAGCGTGAAAAACAGCTCGTACAGTGCGGCGTACACCGACAGCTCGTACTGCGGCGGGCGATCGGCAAGGGTGGAAAACAGGCGATCAACACAACCGAGCACCTCGGGTGCAGAGCCGCTCGGAAGATATTCCCGCACGGCGTGCGTTTGCCCCGCGATAGGCTTGATGTAACGGCTGACTGTACTGCCGGAGGGACAGAGCATATCTGTTTTGAACACCGAGCAGTCGTAGCGGCAATCGGTCGGCTCGCCGCGGTGGAGCGTGCCGGGGTTGACGATGGCAACGTCACCCGCTGTCAGCGTGTAGCTTTGCTTGTTCAAATGCAATTCAAACCGACCGTCGTACACGCGGATCAGCTCCATTTCGGGGTGCCAGTGGAGCGACATCTCGTATCGCAGATGGTGTCGGTCGAGTCGATAAAATTCGATCGGAAAATCCGAGGTGCCGTGTGGCTCCTTTTCGATGAATTGGGAATATTTCATGCTTTTTCTCTTCCTTTTTGGAAAAATGTTGAAAAAAGTAACGATTGTTATTGTTTTTTGCCGTAATCGTACAAGAACTGTCTTATATTTTACACTATAATGAAATAAAAAACAATAAGAAAACGAAAAAAAGGAGTTTGTTCATGAAAATAAAACCAACAAAGGGGCAACTGAATTTTCTGAATTGGGAATTCGGAATGTTTTTTCATTTCGGCATTCGCTCCTTTTATCCGGGACATAAGGATTGGGACGGGATCGAGATGCCCGCCGAGGGCTTTAACCCCGCGCAGCTGAATTGCGACCAATGGATGCGCGTCGCGCGTGATGCGGGCGCGACCTACACGATTCTCACCACCAAGCATCACGACGGCTTCGCGCTCTGGCCCTCGCAATATTCGCACTATAGCGTTGCCAACACACCGTGGAAGGAGGGCAACGGAGACGTGGTGCGCGAATATGTGGACGCCTGTCGCAAGTATGGAATGAAGGTCGGGCTTTACTATTCTCCCGCACAGTGGGGATCTACGGCGATTCCGTTTTCCGCGGAAAAGGAATATGACGATTATTTTATCAATCAGATCACCGAGTTGCTCACAAATTACGGTAAGATCGATTATCTGTGGTTTGACGGATGCGGATCGGAGGGACACGTTTATGATCACAAGCGGATCGTGGGCGAGATTTTCCGACTTCAGCCCGATATCCTGACCTTTTGCGATCCCGAATGGTTTCCGTGCGTACGTTGGGTGGGCAACGAGGATGGCTATGCCTCGTTGGAAAACCCGTACGTCATCTCTAAATGGGATTTTTCACAGCTGACGGAGGAGAGCGTGAGTCTGTCGCAGGCGCGTTTTTTGCCTGCGGAGTGTGATTGCAAGTTACGTGATACGTGGTTTTACGATCGAAACGAGAACACGATCAAATCCTTGGACGAGCTATTCGGTATGTATGAGCAATCGGTGGGACGCGGATCAAACTTCCTGATCAATGTCGGTCCCGATGAACGGGGCTTGATTCCCGAGGCGGACGCGAAAAGAATGCGCGAGCTGGGGGAGAAGATCAGAGAGAATTATCGGACACCGATCGATTTTGCGAATATGACCGAGGAGACGGTGGGTGTGTATGCGATTACGCATCCGCAGTTTGACGAGAAGAACGGGGGACAAAGAGATCGGGCGCGTGCGGTGAACACTGTGGTGCTTGCGGAGGACCTGACCGAAGGACAGGGGATACGGGAATTTCGGGTGTATGCAACCCTGCCCGCGTACAATCACAAGCGCATTCTTTTGTATTGCGGTTGCACGGTCGGACATAAAACGATCTGCCGCTTCCCGACGGTGTATACGCCGAAGATTACGGTGGAAATCACGGATTCCGACGGCGTGTGCAAGCTGAATTCTATAAACGCATATTTTGTAAAATAAAAAATAAAGGAGAAACTATTATGTCAAGATTGATTGGACAATACCCCGTGATCGGTATCAGACCGACCATCGACGGTCGCCGCGGTGTGCTCAAGGTACGCGAGTCCCTTGAGGATCAGACCATGAACATGGCAAAGAGAGCCGCAAAGCTGTTTGAGGAGAACCTCAAGTATTCCGACGGTACATCCGTCAAAGTCGTCATCGCCGATACCACGATCGGACGTGTCGGTGAGGCGGCTGCCTGTGCCGACAAATTCAAGCGAGAGGGTGTGGATATCACCCTGACTGTGACCCCCTGCTGGTGCTACGGTGCCGAGACGATGGATATGGATCCCAACACCATCAAGGCAGTATGGGGCTTTAACGGAACCGAGCGCCCGGGTGCGGTGTATCTGGCATCTGTGCTGGCAACGCACGCACAGAAGGGACTGCCCGCGTTCGGAATCTACGGACACGACGTTCAGGACTGCGATGATACCGAAATTCCCGCTGACGTGCGCGAAAAGCTGTTGCGCTTCGGCCGTGCCGCTGTTGCAGTTGCCACCATGCGCGGCAAGTCCTATCTGCAGATCGGCTCGATCTGCATGGGTATTGGCGGCTCGATCATCGATACCGATTTCATCGAGGATTATCTCGGCATGCGTGTCGAATCTGTGGACGAGGTTGAGGTCATCCGTCGCATGACCGAGGGCGTTTACGACAAGGCAGAGTTTGAAAAGGCGCTGGCTTGGACGAAAGCAAATTGCATCGAAGGCTTTGACAAGAATCCCGAGGAGCTGCAGCGCACGAGAGAAGAAAAGGACGCCGATTGGGAATTTGTCGTCAAGATGATGGTCATCATTAAGGATCTGATGAGCGGCAACAAGAACCTGCCCGAGGGTTGCGAGGAGGAGATGGTCGGACACAACGCCATCGCTGCAGGCTTCCAGGGACAGCGTCAGTGGACCGACTTCTATCCCAACTGTGATTTCCCCGAGTCCATGCTCAACACATCGTTCGACTGGAATGGCGCACGTGAGCCTTACATCCTTGCAACTGAGAACGATGTGCTCAACGGTCTCGGAATGCTCTTTATGAAGCTGCTGACCAACCGCGCACAGATGTTTGCCGATGTCCGCACTTATTGGAGCGGCGACGCAGTCAAGCGCGTGACAGGATATGATATTGAAGGCAAGGCGAAGGATGCCGACGGTTTTATCCACCTGATCAACTCGGGTGCTTGCTGTCTGGATGCCAACGGTGCCGCAAAGGATGCGGACGGAAACGCTGTGATGAAGCCCTGGTACGAGGTGACCGAGGAGGATCAGAAGGCGATCCTTGCGAACTCCACCTGGAACTATGCCGACCTCGGCTACTTCCGTGGCGGCGGATATTCCTCTCGCTTCCTGACGACTTCCGAGATGCCCATGACAATGATCCGTCTCAACCTTGTCAAGGGATTGGGACCGGTGGTACAGATCGCAGAGGGCTGGTCGGTAGGTCTGCCCGACGATGTTTCCGATACGCTCTGGAAGCGTACCGACTACACCTGGCCCTGCACCTGGTTCGCTCCTCGCGTCACCGGAAAGGGTGCTTTCAAGACTGCATATGACGTGATGAACAACTGGGGCGCAAACCACGGTGCGATCTCCTACGGACACATCGGTGCCGATATCATCACGCTCTGTTCTATGCTCCGTATCCCCGTCAGCATGCATAACGTGGAGGAGGACAAGATTTTCCGTCCCGCGGCATGGAACGCGTTTGGTATGGACAAGGAAGGTGCCGACTACCGCGCATGCGCAGCGTTCGGTCCGCAGTTCAAAAAATAAGAGGCGACGGATATGCTGAAGGGAATACCGAAAATTCTCTCGCCCGAGCTGCTCAAGATTCTCTGCGAGATGGGGCACGGCGACCGCATCGTCATTGCGGACGGTAATTTTCCGTCCGAGAGCGTAGGAAAGAACGCGAAGGTCATTCGCGCGGACGGTCACGGCGGGTGCGAAATGCTGGAGGCGATTCTGACGCTTCTTCCGCTTGATCCGTACGTTGAAAAATCGGTCAAGCTGATGCAGGTCATGCCGGGCGATCCCGTGGAAACGCCGATCTGGGACAAGTATGCTGAAATTATAGACCGCGTGGGTGGCTGCTCGACGGATGTGATCGGTGAGGTGGAGCGCATGGCGTTTTATGAGGAGGCAAGGAGTGCTTACGCGATCGTTGCCACAAGTGAATCCGCGCTTTATGCGAACATCATGCTGCAAAAGGGCGTGATCTGAATATGAAAACGCTGTATCTGATCGGTGGCACGATGGGCGTCGGAAAGACGACGGTGTCGCAGATATTGAAGCGACAGCTCCCCGCGTGTGTGCTGCTGGATGGCGACTGGTGCTGGGATGCAGATCCGTTTGTGGTGACCGAAGAGACAAAGCGTATGGTGATGGGGAATATCCGTCATCTGCTGACCGCCTTTCTTTCCTGCTCTGCATACGAGAACGTCGTGTTCTGCTGGGTTATGCACGAGCAAAAGATCATTGACGAGATTCTTTCCGCCTTGCCGCTTGACGGCTGTCAAGTGCGGACGGTGTCTCTGGTTTGCGATGCGGACGCTTTGACGCGACGCTTGAAAAAGGACGTGGCACTCGGACTGCGTCGGGCGGACGTGATCGGACGCAGTGTGGCGAGATTGCCGCTTTACGACGCACTTGACACGCAGAAAATCGATGTGTCGGATATCACAGCCGCGCAGGCGGCACAGTTGATCGTGGTGTCGGGAGAATAGAACAAAACGTGGGGCTTCATCAATTGCGATGGAGCCCCTTTGTGGTTTATTTAGCTGTTTTGATTTCAATATGAAGCGCACGGTTTGCTTTTACGGGGAAGGTCAGATGCTTATATTGGAAGCCGCCGACGGGATGGAAATGCCGTTTTTCGCCGTTGGGGGTTACGGTGCATTCGCCGTCGAAGGATACGGTAAGCAGATCCTTGAAGATGATGGTATGATCGTTTTTTTGTATGCGATCCCCACTTTGGCTGACGATCGGCAGAACATATTCGGTGTCTGTGCTCGATAAAATGCTGATATTCAATGCATCCTCGCAAAAATCATATGTAATCGAAAATCCACTTTGTGTGCTGCTTGCGGTAATCGTATATCCGTTGGCATTGAGCGTTACTGTCTTATCAAGATCCGAGCGTCCGAGGCGCGCGGTGTTGCAAAGTTCTTCGTCGACGTGGCGCTGAATTTGCATATTCAATGGCTCGGTCGTAACAAAACGGTTCAGGGTTGCCGCCATAACCGCGCCATAGGTCTTGTTCCACAGCATGCTGATGGCGCCGCCGCCGGTTTCGCTGTTGCTGTAAATATGCGTGTCGCAGGCGTTGACCGTGGCGATAAAATTGCCCTTGGTGACGGTGTAAAGATGACCGTTCTGGTATTTTCTGACCCCCTCGACCTCGCGGGGTAGTACGGCATCGAGACAGGTGTCAAGCGCATCACCCATTTCGAGATAGAGGACGGCCAGGGATTTTGCATGGTCGAATGCGTGGTGGATGCAGGCGGGCTCATTCGCACTGTGGTACATGGGTCCGCCGTAAAGTCTGCCGTCTACGGTGCATCGTTCCAGCAGCTCGACATTTTTGCGTACTGCCTTTGCAATGACAGGATTGCCGTGCGCCACGTATACAAGTCCCTCGTGCATACCGTCGCTGGTGCGGCTTCCCCAGTAAGTCCATTTGTTTTGACGGGTCCCCCAGCTGTTGTCGATTGCGCCGTCGGGCAACAAAAATCCGATATGATCGATCGCGCGGTTCGTGTAAAATTCGATTTTTTCGGCGTCTCCGAGCCATACCGAATGCATGACCAGCAGGGGGATAGATTCCTCAAGATTGTAGCCCATATCGATGAAATGACAGCCCTTTTCCGTTGTGCCGTCAAGCGGCTTGCCCTCGCCGAAGAACAGTCCCTCACTGTCAAAATGCGCGCGGCAGAACCGTTCCTGCTTGAGCGCCTGCTCCAAATACGTCTGCTCACCCGTATAGTTGTAGGCGAAAGCAAACAGCGCGGCGGCACCCGCATTGTAGTTGATGTGCGGCTCTTCCGTTTCACAAAAGCCGATTGCAGCGGCAGAACCGCGACGGAAGATGGCGTCCCATTTTTGGAATGTCTCTGTATCTAAAATGTCGCCGAACCGATGTAAGGTCTCGCCGATTGCTAGGCAGGAGAAAATATTCGTCCCCTTCCAGCGGTTTCCGAGGTCGTTTCGGTAATCCTTGTGCTCCGTGAGCAGATTATACTCGGTCCAGTCGATCAGCCGTTTTGCGGAGGTGAGGTAGTGTTCCTCCCCCGTGTCGTTGTACAAAAGAACAAGCGGCAATATCATATCGGCACAACGACCGTGAACAAGCGCGCACGCAGGACACAGCAAAGCGCCGTCGAGAAGCGGCTCTGATGGCATGGAAATCTGCGTTTTGAGCAGCTCGTCACACCACGATTTCATAAGACTGTAGACTTGTGTCTGAAAACTCATATTTTACCTCCGTGTATTAATTGCGCGAGGCGATCGCCTCGTTAATCGCATTTTCATAGTACGTTACGTCGAAATTACGTACGACGTATTGGTGTGATCCGCTTTCCGACGGGATGAAATAATTGGCACCCGTTTCGGCGTCGACGCGTGCCGTACCGCGTACGGTATCGTAGCCTGCCGCCGCCTCGTCACCGATGAGCGCCAGTTGAACCGTCATCGGATCCCACGAGGAACGACCGTTTGCTGAACCGTGGTCGACGAGAATCTTGTGTAGTACATCGTCCTTTGCAAGCTTTGCTCCTGTGATTACTTCACAACCGATCTCCCAGCCGAGGAAGGTTATGGGAACGGGGCAGAGTCGGCACAGCTTTTCCGCAGCGACGCGGGAGCGTACATTATGGCAGAAGTTATGCTCCTTTTCTCCGTCGCGATCCCATTTTCCCGCCATGATCCAGAATTTTGATACCTTTTCAAGCAGCAGCTCCAGTCCGGTTTTGGGAGAGACATCGTCGGCAAGGCTTTCGATCAATGCTGCCAGCACCTGCGGAAATCCGATCTCGATGATCTCTACGGGAGCTTCTGCCGTTGCAAGCATCATGCGGTAGAGACGAAGCGCATCGATTGCATCGGCGTTGGATGCGCTGGGGCAGAGGTTTTTGGCAAGCCGTGTCTGATAGGGGGGATGATCATCAGGGTTGGTGGCTGTAAGGTCGATGCCGAGCGGAACGTCGGTGAGTCCCTCGGAGGCGAGGTATCCCTTAAGCGATGCCACTGAATGCTCCATGCAAGCGTTAATTGCAATTCCGAGCAGATCGATGTCTCCGCGCTTTGCGGCACGTGCGAGCAGGCGAATCGCGACCGCATCGTCGCAATCGGTCCACCAGTCGGTGCCGAGAATGAATTTTCGTTTGGTAATAGGATGATTATGCACAGTACTTACCTCCGGATTGATTTATCAAGGTTATTATAACAGATGCAGATCCTTTTGTCAAGATTTTCTTTTTCGGACAGCGCAACGCCTCCGACGGAGCAGATGGGGAGCTTGGCAGAATGAAGGGAATCCACACGCATTTTGCACACGAGGTTTTTTTCGTGACGAGCGGTGTGCTTTCTCTTGTGACGGAAAACGGTAGAAAGTGTCTGGAAAGGAGCGCTTTGATTATTCCGCCCGGAGTCAGCCATTACACCGTCTCCGATACGGAGGGAAGCATGTGTATGCTACTCTCGGCAGAGGATGCAGGATTACAACGCCTGTTTGACGAGATCTACGTGATGCCGCTGGGTGAGGAAACGGTGTTTTATATTGAACGATTTCGTGAAAAATGCGGTGTCGGCGATCTTGTCAACGCAAGGCTTTTGCTGACCTTGGCTCTCAATACACTGCTTTCCGCGCTGTTGCCGAATCGCTCTAAACGGACAATGCGTGAGATGGAGATGCGACACATCGATGCGATCGAGCGATACATCAACGGCAGATTGAGCGAGAAAATTACTCTTGGTGATGTCGCGGATGCGATACATCTGGGGGAGCGGCAGACCTCACGTATTATCCTGCGTGAGTACGGTATGCCCCTGTCGGAGATGGTGACCGAAAAGAAGCTCGCTGTTGCCGAGATGCTATTGAAAAACAGTGATATGCGCATTTCGGAGGTGGCAAGGCAGGTCAATTTTGGCGCGGATAACTATTTTTACGCCGTTTTCAAGCGGAAATACGGGATCAGTCCGTTGCAATACCGAAAAGAGATGAAGCTTGTGCTTGCGGGTCAGTGAGGAGGCTTGGTGGGAAGGGAAGGCTTTAAGTTGCCTTCCCCGAGAATGTTTTGCGGGAAATGCGTATCCGTGTGCCTCGCAGGGTGCATCTTCTGCGTGAGGTCATCTATGCCTATGATCGCTAAACAAGATTTTATCTTCGATTGTTATTGAAAAGCATCTTGACATTTCCGACGGGATGCTGTATAATGTTGGTAATTTCAACCGACGGGAGAATTTTATGCAAACGACAATGTATATGCTCAAGGAAACGAGTCCGTATCTGATGGCGTTCGTGATTGTGACCGAGCAGAATCGATGCGTCGTCATCGACGGCGGACGCCCCGACGATATGCCGCTGCTCAAGGAACACATCGGCGGACGCCCGATCGAGGCTTGGTTTCTGACACACCCGCATACCGATCACATCAGTGGATTTGTTTCGGAGATGGAGCGGAACGGTGGCACGGATTTCGATATCCGTCGCATCTATCACTGCTTCCCCGACTACGACGCATGGCTCGCCCGCGCCGACGAGGCACCCGACCGTTCGTATTTTCTGGAGGAGCTGAACGAGATGCTTCCCGCCTTCAACCGTGTCAAGGGGAGATTTTCGGATAAGATTCATGTCGTGGAGCAGGGTGAGCGAATTGCGGTGGATGAATTGACATTTGAGATTCTCTACACCTCGCACGACGGGCTGTTTTCCAACCCGATGAACGACAGCTCGTTGGTGTTCAAAATGACCACACCGCGCAAAACGGTGCTGTTTATGGGCGATCTCGGTCCTGATGCGGGTGACATTTTGTATCGGGAATCATGTCACAAGCTCAAATCCGATATCGTGCAGATGGCGCATCACGGGCACATGAATCCGTCGATGGAGGTCTATGCCGCCATTGCGCCCGAGGCGTGCCTTTGGAGCGCGCCGCTTTGGCTCTACAATGAGCCGGAGGTGCCGCACTACCTCGCCGATACCGAAAAGCTGACCCGCATGAAGCGGTTGCGCATGCGGGGCAGTGCCGTGACGCGACAGTGGATGGAGCTCCTCGGTGTGAAGACGCATTACGTGTCCGGCGAGGGTACGCAGAAAATTTTGCTTTGACCAAAGGAGATTGAAATGAAACCGAAAAAGGATGTCGTAATTGTCAAAAAGAAAAACACAGTCGTCTCTCTTCGCCTCAAGCGCTGGCATTTGGTTGTTGCCGCACTTCTGCTGGTTGCACTGGTGGCGGGCGGAGTGATTCTCGGCATGCAGCTTGTGCCGCGGGCGGGAATCGACGACGATGCCGTGGACTACCCGTGGTCACCGCCCGAGGACGATGGCGATGCGGGGGATATTTCTCTCCCGGGATATGAGACGATCACATTGCCCGCAAACGAAACGACGGTTGGGATAGTTCTCCCGAATCCGAGTGGAAATCCCTGTAATTTCTGGTTTACGCTGATCCTGGAGGATACGGGTGAGGTGCTGTACCGCTCGGGTATGATCCCGCCGGGTATGGCTGTGACCGAGATCACACTCTCCCGCGCCCTGGCGGTCGGGGATTACAAGCTGACGATACAGATTGAAACCGCATCCGTCAGCGAGGGTGTACCGATGAACGGGGCGACGATGCAGGTCGCTCTGCGTGTCAGATGACAACATAATAAAAAAGCAGGGAGCGTGCTCAACGGTGGACGGTTCTCTGCTTTTTGTATGTGGTGTCGAAGTTTTGCGTATGGTTGGTATTGACAAAATAAGCGAATAATGGTATAATAACTATGTATGAGATGCGAAAGCTCCGCTTTCGGGCTTGCTTTTGTGCTTGATTTCGGAAAAATAAGCGGAAATGTACATGCTGTGCGAGACCGAAATGATCACGTTGCGCAACAGTGCCTTTTCCTCTGTTTGCGTCACACCAAGGTTCTCCTCGGGGTGGTCCTTGTGTCCGAATACGTAGGCGAGCATATTCTCCAGCTCGTTGCAGAAGTAGTCGTATGCCATCTGCAGTGTGTAGAGCTCACGGCGCATATCGAACATCCGGACGATGCTTTCAAGGTGAAGCACATTTTTGGTAATGGCAATAAATATCAGGTAGATGATCTGATCGGCGCGGTACTGCTTTTTCTGCGGCGGCGGGATGACCCCTTTCTTGACGTAATTGCTGATCATCGACGTTGTAATTTCCGCACAGCCCACGGGCACCAGAATTCCGTTTATATATTGTGTTACTTGCTCCAGATAAAGACCAACGTCGGGAATCTCGTGATATCGCGGCAAACGGAAATCCGTGATCGAGGCTTTCAGACGCTGTCTGATGTCGGGGGTTATCATGATGTTAAATATTATAACGCAAAGTCAATATTTTGTCAACATATTTTTAAAACCTATTGACAATAATATCTAAAACTGGTATAATAATCATCGGTTTTTGAAAAACCGATAACGAGGTTTTTAGAAAAGCATAAATACAGAAAACAGACGAAAGGAAAATAAAACGATGAAAGATTACGTAATTTTCACAGACTCCGCGTGCGATCTCTCCCCCTCGCTGCTTAAGGAATGGGGCGTTGGCTATCGCAATCTCTCCTTCCGCTTCAACGACAGCGAGACCGAATATTCCAATGAAGATATGGACGTTAAGACCTTCTATGACAAGATGCGTGCAGGCGGTATCGCAAAGACCGCCGCTGTTAACGCAGATGCGTTTGCATCTGATTTCGAGAAGATCATTGCCGAGGGCAAGGACGTTCTGTACCTCGGATTTTCCTCTGGCTTGAGTACCACCTTCAACTCTGCGCGCATCGCGGCGGAGCAACTTAAGGAAAAGTATCCCGACAGCAAGATTCTCATCGTTGACACGCTTGCGGCGTCCGCAGGTCAGGGTCTGATGGTATATCTGACGGTCGAGGAGAAGAAGAAGGGGGCGACGGTCGAGGAGGCAGCAGAGTTTGCCAAAGGACTCGTTCCGCGCATGGGCATCTGGTTTACCGTGGATGATCTTGTGTACCTCAAGAGAGGCGGTCGCGTTAGCCCCACGGCGGCATTTGTCGGCAATCTTCTGGGCATCAAGCCTGTGCTTTACATGGACGATGCGGGTCATCTGATCCCCATGGTAAAGGTGAGAGGCAGAAAGACCTCCATCACCACGTTGGCAGATAAGTACACCGAGATGGCGGCTACCAAGGAAGAGGGGACCGTTTATATTTCCCATGGCGATTGCCTCAAGGACGCGCAGGCGCTGGCGGATATTCTGAAGGAAAGACACGGCATCGAGGTCAGCATCATTACCGACGTCGGTCCTGTTATCGGTGCGCACTCCGGTCCCGGAACACTGGCACTCTTCTTTGTCGGAACCAAAAGATAAGAAGTTGAACGTATAAGGAGATATTTTCATGTCCGAAGAAATGAACAAGCAGCAGCCGATCGATGCGGTTGAGAAGCCCGGAACAGAGGCGAAGCCTGTGGCGGTAAAGACCGTAACGTCTGCCTCCGCAGCGACGAAAAAGACCTCGACCGCAAAGAAGACAGGCGCGTCAAAGAGCAAGACGACGACGCAGAAGATGGCAAAATCGGCTGCGGAGGCGGCAGCAAAAACCGCCGAAAGTGCAAAAAAGGCACTCAAGATTGTGGCGGAGTCCAAAACGGTTGCATCGATTAAAAGCGCTGTGACCGAAACCAAGAATGCCGCGGTCGCAAAGATCGAGGAATACTCCAAGGGCAAGTCGAAAATCAAAAAGACCACAAACGCCAAAAACGCAAAGCCGAAGACTGTGGCAAAGCCCAAGCGCACGAAAAAGAAGAACAGCGGCGGAATCAAGTATCTGGGTGGTATGCTTCTGATGAAGATGGCGCGCGGCGGCGCGATGCTGTTGCGCTCCAATGCCGAGGAGGTCAATAAGCTTAACGTGTTCCCCGTGCCTGACGGCGATACGGGCGATAACATGCGAATGACGATCGAAAGCGGTATCGCGGCGATCGAAAATATGGACAGCGATAACCTGGCAGAGGTGATGCGTACGCTCTCGCACGGCATGCTGCTCGGTGCGCGCGGAAATTCAGGCGTTATCCTCTCGCAGTTCTTCGCAGGCACCGCAAAGGGCTTGGAGGGGAAGGATCAGGCGGATCCCGCTACCTTCGGACACGCGTTGGAGATGGGCGTCAAGCAGGCGTACGCTTCGGTGATGACCCCGACCGAAGGAACCGTTCTGACGGTTGCGAGAGAATCGGTTGAGTACGCGGTCTCGCGCGTGACCCCCGAGAGTACTATCCGTACACTGTTTGCCGATCTGGTCAAGGAGATGCACGCATCCCTGGAACGGACCCCCGAAATCCTTGCCGTTTTGAAAGAAGCGGACGTCGTGGACAGCGGCGGAGCGGGGCTCCTTTATATCATGGACGGCTTTAACCGCGTACTCAACGGTGAGGAAATCGTCGACACCTCTGCAGCGGTCAGCGCATCCGCGCCCGCACCTGCGGTGAGTGCCGTTTTGTTTGATGCATTCGGCTCTGACAGCGAGATGACCTATGGGTATTGTACCGAGCTGCTCGTGCGTCTGCAAAGCAAAAAGACCGACGTGCATGCGTTTGACGTGGATGCGCTTAAGGTGTTTCTGGCGTCGATCGGCGACTCCGTCGTCGCATTCCAAACCGACAGCATTGTCAAGATTCACGTACATACGTTCACTCCCGAAAAGGTGTTGGCGCATTGCCGTGAGTTTGGAGAATTTCTGACCGTGAAAATTGAAAACATGTCGTTGCAGCATACCTCGCAGCTCGAGGATGCGAAGCCCGAGCCTGCCGAGGAGAAGCCGGAAAGTGCACCCGCATCCAAAAAATACGGTGTGGTTGCGGTTTGTATCGGTGAGGGTATCGAGCAGTTGTACCGCGAGTTCGGCACCGATGAGATCGTGCAAGGCGGACAGACGCAGAACCCGTCAACCAACGATTTTCTCGACGCATTTGCCAAGGTTCCTGCGGAGCACATCTTTGTGTTCCCGAACAACGGAAACATCTTGATGGCGGCACAGCAGGCGGCAGAGCTGTATGATAAAGCAACGATTCACGTCATTCCCAGTAAAAATATCGGTACGGGCTACGTGGCGCTGTCCACTGCGGATTTCTCCGAGGAGGATCCCGAGGCGATCGCACTTGGAATGACCGAGGCGATGAAGCGCGTGACCGCAGGGTATATCTCTCCCTCGATCCGTGACGCCGAGATCAACGGCGTGCAGATTAAAAAGGGCGATACCATCGGCATCGTCGAAAAGCAGATTGTCGTTTCCGAGACGGACCGCATGGCGGCGGCTTGCGGGTTGGTGAAAAAAATTATGGAGGGCGACAAATTCATGCTTACCGTGTTCCGCGGAAAGGACGCGGACGCGGCGGAGCAGGAGGCGCTGAATGCGGCGATTTCCGATATTTGCCCCGATGCCGAGGTCTATTTCATGGACGGTGGACAGGAGATTTATCCTTACATTTTCGTTGCGGAATAAAATACAAAAGCAGAACAGGATTTTCGGAGATCCTGTTCTGCTGTTTTGAGGAGAGGGACATACCTACGAGCTCCGATTATGCGCAATATGACAGAATTATGATACCGCACACGTGGAGTAAAATCGCAACAGTTGCAGATATTGCGGTTTTATCCCCCGTGTGCGGTGTATGCTTCGGAGGGCTGATTGTTTGCTGCTTCGTAGGCGGCAACATGCGGAGTTTTGCTTGCAATCGCCCTCTCGGATTCCTAAAAGGCGTATCCGCAAAATGCAAACTGCATGTGCGGCACTCCTTTTTGCATCGGAAGAGTGAATTTTATCCTGTTTTTTTGGGATTTTTATTGCATATGAAAAAAAAGTGTGCTATAATAAAAAGCAATCTTTTTCGGAAGGAAAAACATATGAAAATCAAGGATCTGTTACAAAAAGAAACGCTCTCTCTTTCCTTTGAGGTGTTCCCGCCCAAGACCGAGAGCAGCTTTGAAGGTGTGAAGCGCGCGACCGAGGAAATTGCCAAGCTACGTCCCGCATTTATGAGTGTGACCTATGGCGCCGGGGGAGGGACGAGCCGCTATACGCTGGATATTGCCAAGGATATCAAGGATCGCTACGGCGTGCCGTCGCTGGCGCATCTGACCTGCGTGTCCTCTACGCGGGAGACGGTAAAAAGCCGTATCGACGCGATTTGCGCGGCGGGCATTCAGAATGTGATGGCACTGCGCGGAGACATTCCAGCAGATATGGAGAGTGCCGACAGGAGCGATTGGGATTATCATTATGCGGTCGATCTGATTCGCGAGCTGAAGGAGATCAATCCCGATTTTTGCATTGGCGGCGCATGCTATCCCGAGATTCATCCCGAAAGCGAAAATCAGAAGGAGGATATCCGTCGCCTGCGTGAAAAGGTGGATGCGGGGTGTGATTTTTTGACGACGCAGATGTTTTTCGACAACAATCTGTTGTATAATTTCCTTTATAAAATCCGCGAGGCGGGTATAATTGTGCCGATTATCCCGGGTATTATGCCGATCACAAACGCCAAGCAGGTCGACCGTGCGATCAAGCTGTCGGGCTCGTTCATGCCTCAACGCTTCAAAAGCCTGGTCGACAAATTCGGCTCCGATCCTGCGGCAATGAAGCAGGCGGGCATTGCTTATGCGACCGACCAGATCATCGATCTGTACGCCAACGGTATCACGAACGTTCACGTCTATTCGATGAATAAGCCCGACGTGGCAGAGCATATCATGGCAAATCTTTCGGATATTTTGGGTAAATAAGGGGCAACGTATGAATTTTTTGGCGTTTTTGAAAGAGGATAAGAAGCATCAAGCCGTTTATCTTGACGGTGGCATGGGAACACTTTTGCAGGCACGCGGCTTGCAGGCGGGGGAGCATCCGGAACGATGGAATCTGTCCCATCCCGATGACATCGTTGAGATTCAAAAGGCATATTTTGATGCGGGAAGCAACGTTGTTTGTACCAATACGTTCGGTGCAAATTGCTTGAAATTTGCGGAGGACGAGCTGGAGGAGATCATCCGCGCGGCGATCGAAAATGCGAAGCGCGCACGTGACACAAGCACGTCCGAAGCGCCGAAGTTCATCGCGCTGGACATCGGTCCCACCGGTAAACTTCTCAAGCCATTCGGCGACCTCGATTTCGAGGATGCGGTCGAAGTGTTCGCAAAGACGGTGCGGCTCGGTTGGAAGCACGGTGCGGATTTGATCGTGATCGAGACGATGAACGATAGCTACGAGACGAAGGCGGCGGTGCTTGCCGCAAAGGAAAACAGTCCGTTTCCCGTCATCGTGACCAACGCATACGGCGCTGACGGTAAGCTGATGACGGGCGCGACGCCTGCAGCGATGGTGGCGATGTTGGAGGGGATGGGTGTAGATGCGATCGGTGCCAACTGCTCGTTGGGACCGAAGCAATTGCGCGGTGTTGCCGAGGAGCTGCTGGCATGTGCATCGGTGCCCGTGGTGATTAAGCCGAATGCAGGGATGCCGCGCGTGGAGAACGGGCGCACCGTATTTGACGTCAGCCCCGCGGAATTTGCCGACGATGTGGCACAATTGGTCGAGGCGGGCGTGCAATTCGTGGGCGGTTGCTGCGGCACGACACCCGAATATATTCGCGCGCTGTACGAAAAAACGCGCACGTATGTACCTAAAGCACTCCCGCAACGGAATTTGAGTGTGGTGTCCTCCTATACCCACGCGGTCAATTTTGCCGACGCACCGATTCTGATCGGCGAGCGCATCAATCCGACGGGGAAGAAGCGATTCAAGCAGGCTCTCATGGAAAAAGATATCGATTATATCCTCGCCGAGGGGATTCATCAGGAGGAAAGAGGCGTTCATATTCTGGACGTCAACGTGGGACTTCCCGACATCGATGAGGTCGGAATGCTTTCGCAAACGGTGTGCGAGCTACAGACGGTAACGCATCTTCCGTTGCAGATCGACACCTCCGATCCCGTTGCGATGGAGGCGGCATTGCGCCGATACAATGGTAAGGCGATGATCAACTCGGTCAACGGAAAGCATGAGAGCATGGAGGCGATTTTTCCACTCGTCAAAAAGTACGGCGGTCTTGTCGTTGCGCTGACGCTGGACGAGAACGGCATTCCCGCAACGGCGGAGGGCAGAGTGGAAATCGCAAGACGCATCCTCGATACGGCGGCGACGTACGGGATCGAAAAGAAGGACATTATATTCGACACGCTTGCGATGACAGTCAGTGCCGATGCGCAGGCGGGAAGCGTGACGCTGGAGGCGTTGCGCCGCATACGAAGCGAATTGGGATGCCATACCTCACTCGGTGTGTCGAATGTCTCGTTCGGACTTCCGAATCGCGATGCGGTCAACAGTACCTTTTTTGCGATGGCACTTACGAGCGGACTGTCGGCGGCAATCATGAATCCGTATTCGGCAGATATGATGAAAACGTATTATACGTATCGTGCCTTAAGCGGTTTGGACGAGAACTGCGCAGACTATATCGGTGTGGCGGATACCTTCGGAACGGCAAGTGTGCAAAGCGCATCGGTTGTACAAGTTACGCAACGTGTGCAGAATGAAATCTCCGAGCTACAGCATGCGGTTGTCAAGGGACTTGCCGACAAGGCGGGAGAGCTTACGAAAGAGTTGCTTGCGACGCGTGAACCACTGGAATTGGTAAACAACGAAATTATCCCCGCGCTGAATTTCGTCGGCGAGGGCTTTGAAACAAAGCGCGTGTACTTGCCACAGCTGTTGATGAGCGCCGAGGCGGCAAAGCAGGCGTTCGAGCGCATTAAGGCGGCGGTCAAGGAGAGCGGCACGAAGCGCGTGGATAAGGGGACGTTTGTGATTGCCACTGTCAAGGGGGATATCCACGACATCGGCAAGAACATCGTTAAGCTGCTTCTGGAAAATTACGGCTTTGACGTGGTGGATCTCGGTCGGGACGTGTTGCCTGAAGCGGTAGCCGAGGCGGTTGTGCGCACGCACGCCCCGGTGGCAGGCTTGAGTGCTATGATGACGACCACCGTGCCCGCAATGG
>JAFTPJ010000127.1 GCA_017463405.1 Clostridia bacterium | reverse complement strand
CGAGTGCAAAAACGCATCAGTATTTGGATATCACCAATCCCGAGGCTGTAGAATGGTTCTTTGGCGAATATTGGGACTATCTTGCGAACGTTGTGGGAGTTGACGGATGTAAAATCGATTTCTGCGAGACGTTGCCCGAGAATTACGAATTGAACTATTACGACGAATCCATGCCGATCAACGGCTCGCACCATTGGTATCCGACTGCATTCTGCGCGATGTTCTGGGAGATGATTTCCTCCAAGCCCGACAGCGGTATGAATTACACGCGCGGTGGCGGTATCGGTTCGCAGAGAGCACCTTATATGTGGGCGGGCGACCAGGCACGCGGCTATCAAAGTTTGCAGTTCCAACTGACGGCGGTGCTGACCTCCGGTCTTTCCGGTGTGCCCTTTATGAGCTATGATATGTCGGGTTACCAGTACGGTAGATTTTCCAAGGATATTGCGTATGAGTCGCAGGTATTTATTCGCGGTACGCAGTTTACGGCATTCACGATTTGTATGCAGACACACGGAAATGTCAGAGAATCTTATCGGTTTGCGGAGGAGGATCCGAATTATGCATACGTGACCGATATTTACCGTGCATATACGAAGCTGCATGAACATCTGACACCGTACATCACCGAGTTGTCGGAGCAGGCGTGCGCAACGGGTATGCCCGTGATGCGACATCTGGTTCTCGGCTGGCAAGCTGATAAGACGGCTTGGAACATTGAGGATGAGTATATGTTCGGTGATGCATTCTTGATTGCACCGATTTTGAATGAAACGTATTCCCGTAACATCTATCTGCCTGAAGGCGAGTGGCTCGATCTGAATACGGGTGAAGAATATTCGGTGGATGCCGATGGCAAGTGGCTTGAGGGCTATGCGGCGACGATTGCCGAGCTGCCGACGTTCTACAACAAGAATACGGAATCCGAGATCGCGCCGAACTTGGTTGATGGCATTATGGAGCTTTACGACTACGCGAGAAGCTTGCTGCCATAATTGAATAATTGAATAGGTATTTTTTGAGGGCTTTCCGCACAGGGATGTGCGGGAAGCCCTTTTGCGAAAGAAAAACAAATGCAGGGTAGGTGGTCGGAGCTTGTGACAGTTCTCGGAGGGGGTGTGGGACGTGATTTTAGTTAATTTATTTGCAAGTTACGAAATAAATTCGTATTTTCAATAAAATATTGACTTTGGGGAGGTGGATATGCTATAATACATGAAACAAAACAATCTTACGTTCAAAAAAGGAGATTGCTATGAAAATCAGAATGATTGCCTTTGTTTTGTTGCTTGCGATGTTGCCGGGTGTGTTTGGCTGTACGGGCGGAACGCTTCCCGATGAAGGCGGTACGGATATTACCTCCGCGGAAGAAACGGAATCCGTGACGGAGGCGCCCAAGCCGGAGCCGATTCCCAAAACAGAAAATCTGCTCAATTTCGCACTGACTGATGCGGACGGAGGAGCACAATTTCAAATTGTATATTCCGTAAAGGCAAGCACTGTTTTGAAAGAGGGGTGTGAAAAGCTTGCGGCGGATATTGCGGCTGTAACGGGGGTGGATGTGCCTGTTGTTCACAGCAATGAGAAGCAGAAGACGCATGAGATTTTGGTGGGAGACGTGGTTCGCTCCGACACCATTGACGTGATGGATCAATACGATTTGGACGAGGACCAATTTGTGATTCGCGTAATCGGAACGCGTGTTACAGTATATGCGCCGAGCGAGCAGGCGACGATTATTGGCTTGTCGATTCTGATGGAGCTGATGAGCTACAAAAATGAGACGCTGGCGGAATACGGTGTTGAGGATGATATGGATTATCTCTACGTGCCGAACGCGCAGCCGCCCGTAAGCATCCTTTCCGCAAATGAAAATCATGTGGAATTTTCCTTGCAGAACAGTGAAACGGTATTTACGTATGCGCGGATAAGCTTTGCCGGAAACGGAGGGTGGCGCGTGCAGACGAAATTCTCCGAAGAGCATGCTTATGATGACTTTGGCGCCGCACAAAAGCTGGCATATTCGATGGGGGAGACGGACCCCTCTGTTCTTGAGACGATTACAGTAGTCGAAGACGGAAATCTTTATACGATTACAGCACCGGACGGAAGCCGTGCGGTGATCAATACCGAAGGCTTTCAAATTGAGTTTTACACACCGTCCGATCGTTTGGCGGCGACGGTTACCAATATTTCCTCTTACATAGGAGGTAGCTCGATTGCGGGACGTTTGGAGGAGAATGAGGCGATTTTCGGAACCGGTGAAAGATTTGACTCCGTAAACCAAAGAGGAAAATATATCGAAATGTATTCGAAGGATGTGTGGAGCTCCCCCGGGGCTTGCTACATGGTCATCCCGCTACTTTGTTCCTCTCGTGGTTCCGGGGTGTTTATTAACAGCTATGAATATATGACGCTGGATCTTGGTAAGAAGCAGAAGGATACGTGGAAGGCATCGGTCAGCGGTGTCCCGCTGGACGCTTACATTTATACGACCGAACAGATTCCCGATGTGATCAACGCTTACAGCGTGCTGACGGGGTATGCAAAAATGCCGGAGGAATGGACGTACGGAATGATTGTTTGCGCGTATGCTCCCTCTCTTTCGCAAAAATGGAGTGCGAGCATTTCTGGCAATGGTGAAGGCGTTTATGAAATGATTGCCAATATGGAAAAGTACGATCTTCCGTGGACGGGCGTGTTGGTAGAGGCATGGGGCGCTTACAGTGTCGCCAAGCATGATGACTTGAAGGAGCTGTGCGATTACGTGCATTCCCTCGGGAAAAAGCTGATGGTTTATATGCCGATGGGAAACACCGGCGGCAATATGGTTCCCGATCGCGCATTTTTGAGCGGCTCCGAGTTTGCGTTTGACGCAAGCTATTATCTGTATCGCAAGATGACTGAGGCGGAGATGCAAGAGATGGAAGAACTGCGTCGTGAGGAGGCAGAACAGGAAACGGATGGCGGTGAGAGCGATAGCGAAAAGGAACCCATTGGAGTATCCAGGGTGCCCGATTTTGCCAAGCGGTTGTCCCGTGCGTATCTTGATGTTACCAATCCTGAAGCCGTTACGTGGTTTTTTGAACAATATTGGTATTATCTTGCCAACGATATCGGGGTGGACGGCTGTAAGATCGATTTCTGTGAACAGGTTCCGGAGGATCAAGAGATTCTTTATTACGACAGATCGATGTCTGTCAGCGGTTCTCACCATTGGTATCCTACCGTATTTTGTTCGATGTTTGGAGAAATGATCTCCTCCAAGCCGAATGGCGGTATGAGCTATACGCGCGGCGGAGGTATCGGCTCGCAGCGTGCTCCCTATATGTGGGCAGGAGATCAGACCAGAGAATACGGAAGCCTTGCCATGCAGCTGAAGGCGGTGCTGACCTCGGGACTTTCGGGTGTTCCGTTTATGAGCTATGATATGTCGGGTTATCAATACGGCGGTTCAAAGTCGATTGCAAAAGAGGCGCAGGTCTTTATCCGCGGTACGCAGTTTACGGCGTTTACCATCTGTATGCAGACGCACGGAACAGTCAGAAGATCCTATCAGTTTGCCGAGGAGAATGAAAATTACTCATATGTCACCGCGATTTATCGCGCATACACGAAGCTGCACGAGCATCTGGCGCCATACATTACCGAGCTGTCGGAGCAGGCGTGTACGACCGGTATGCCGATCGTGCGCCACCTGGTGTTGCATTGGCAGGACGATCAGAACGTATATGGTATGGATGACGAATACATGTTGGGTGACGCATTCCTGGTTGCACCGATTCTGAACGCTACCTACGAACGCGATATTTATTTACCGGAGGGCGAGTGGATCGATCTGAATACGGGTGAGGAATATTCGGTAGGTGCCGAGGGGCTGTGGCTTGAAGGATATGGCGCGACAATTGCCGAGCTGCCGACGTTCTACAACAAGAACACGGAATCCGAGATCGCATCGACTTTGGTGGATGGTATCATGGAGCTTTACGACTACGCGAGAAGTGTCGCGCCGTAAACAGAATTTAAGAGGCTTTCCATTGATTTGGAGAGCCTCTTTGGTATATTTGCCCAAAAGAGACAGGCTTTTTTTAGGCAATATAGAAATTGACAATTCAGTGGATATTATGGTATAATGCAAAAACAATACTTATTTACAAGGAGGTTTATATGAATTTGAGACTGGTCGCGTGGGCGTTGTTGCTTATGACGTTATTGGGTGTATTCGGTTGTACCGCAGGTGTAGATGTGCCTATGGAGGATGATATTATTGCCGAAGAGCCGAATTTTATCGGAGGAAAAAGCGACGCATTGAGCGAAACCGGTTCACAGTATTTTGAAAATCTGCTGAATTTTGCGGCAACGGACGCAAATGGAGTTCCGTTATTTCAGATTGTGTATAAGCTGGGCGCTGACGAATGGGTTAAAGCAGAATGCGTGAATCTGGCAACTGCGATTTATGAAGTGACAGGCGTAACGGTACCGATTGTACACTCCATGGAAAAGCAGAAAGAATATGAGATTCTGGTGGGCGATATTGCGCGTGCGGAGATCGTAGATGTAAGAGATCAATACGCCATGGATGAGGATGATTATTTGATCAAAGTGGTTGATACCCGCGTGATGGTATTCAGCCGGAACGAGCTGGCGGTAATTTCCGGCTTGATGTATCTGACATCTGCGCTTGCATATCGTAATGCGGAGAGCCAGGCATTCGGTCTTGCCGAAGATTTTGAGCTTTTGCAGCAAACATCAGGAGAGGGTGAGACGTCTGTTATTTCAACAGACGCGAATTACGTAGAGCTGAAGGTCCCCTATTCTGCAATGCTGTATACCTACGTGCGTCTTTCTTATACGGGAAACAACGGTTGGAGAATACAGAGCAAATTCGACGAGACAGATGTGTATAAGGACGAAGGGGCTTCGCAAAGGCTGGCGCGTACACTTGGTGAGGCGCCCCCCTCTCACCTGGAGAAGATCGAAACGTATATGGATGGAGACGTGCTTATGGCAGAGGCTGCAAACAAAAGCCGTGTGGAAATCCACCTCAAGGATTTTCGAATGGATTTCTATACGTCTTCCAATCATCTT
>JAFTPJ010000126.1 GCA_017463405.1 Clostridia bacterium | reverse complement strand
GGTGGGGTAGCGAGAGCTATGCCAACTACTACGAGGAGCTGGAGGGCGACAGCAATCCCTTCTCGTGGATCAAGGTTATTCCGACGATGAGCACCGCTGTACAGAACGCGACGGGCTACGACCATGCGGGCGAGTACGAGTGCTCGTTGCTCATGGCGCTCTATCCCGATTGCGTGGATTTGTCTCGCCTTGGCGATCGTGAGCATTGGTTTACCAAGAGCTCTGCAAAGGCAAACGCAGAGCTGGGAGAGAAGATGGCGGCACTTTCTCTGGAGTATCTTAAGGGAGCTATCGTTTGATCGGAGGCTATCATGGCTGAATTGAAATACGAATTCCGGAAGAGAATGTTACAGGTTCACAAAAAGAACCGTCGCGTAGAAAAGCCGCTGGGGGAGGGGCAGATTGCCATCACCTCGGCGTGGAAGATCTGCGTGCCCGCAGACAACGAGTTTCTCATGCGTGTCGGACGCGATCTGGAGGACTATTTCTACACGTCCATGAACGAGGAGCTGTCATTGACCACCAAGGGGGCGGATGCGTACGCGATCGAATACGTCATCGACCCGACGATCGGGAAAAAGGGTGCGTATCGCGTGGAAACGACCGAAACGCGCGTGTGTCTTGTTGGCACCGACGAGCGTGCGACGGCACAGGCGAGCTATCTGCTTGAGGATCTGATGAACCTTGAGGAGGCGCCGTACCTGACGGTCGGCGTTGAGGAAAGAGTGCAGAGATACCACACCCGTATGGTACATTCGGGCTTTTCGCTCGACGTTTTCCCGAACGAGCATCTGAATATGATCGCGCACCATGGCTTTACCGCCATTCTGCTGTTTACGCGCGCGGTGGACGAGACGAGCTACGGTCATACCGATTTCAACGATATCATCCGCCGCGCCGCGGATTATGGGCTTGACACCTATGCATACAGCTATATGGTCAGCGAAATGCATCCCGACGACGAGGGGGCGGAGGCATATTACGACAACCTTTACGGTGAGCTTTTCCGCCGTTGCCCTGGACTCAAGGGCGTGACGCTGGTCGGCGAGAGCGTGGAGTTTCCGAGCAAGGACGAAAGAACGACGGGCTTGGTCGGAACTGCGGCAAACGCGGCGGCATACCCCGACCGCGCGACGCGTCCTCCGAGACCGGGCTGGTTCCCCTGCCGCGACTATCCCGATTGGCTGAACATGGTCAAAAGGATCATTCGGCGCCAAAAGCCGGACGCGGACATTGTCTTCTGGACCTACAACTGGAGCAACAAGCCGCGCGACGTGCGCCTGGAGCTGATTGAAAATCTTCCCACGGACGTCTCCCTGGAGGCGACCTTTGAGATGTCGCAACACACCACGCGCGACGGCGTCCCCGGTCATGCGACGGATTATACGCTTTTCGTTACCGGTGCGGGCGAGTACTTTACAAGTGAAGCGGAAATCGCGTGCAGACGTGGGATTCCTTTGTACTCCATGACGAATACGGCGGGACTTACCTGGGACGTCGGAACCGTTCCCTACGAGCCTGCTCCTTATCAATGGCTCAAAAGATTTGAGGCGGTCAATGAAGCGCACGACAGGTACGGTCTTGTGGGCTTGATGGAGTGCCATCACTACGGCGTTTATCCGTCCTTCATCTCCGAGATCGCCAAGGCGATGTTTACCGAAAAGAATCCCGACGGTGAGGAGATCATCGATCGGTTCATCAGGCGAGATTGGGGCGAGGAGAATCTTACGACCGTGCGCGAGAGCTACCGTGATTTCGGTGACGCGATTAACGATTTGATCACCACCGGTGAGGATCAGTACGGACCGATGCGTATCGGTCCGTCCTATCCGATCGTGCTGTACAATCACAAGGAGCTTGTGATCCCGTTTGGGGACTTTGCAATGCATGGAAACAATCGCATCTGCTTCCCGAACTATACCTATCCCTTCTACCGTGAGGGACTGTACGAAAAGTGCCAAGGTGAGAGCCGCCTTTATAAGCGTGCCGCCGGACTTCTGATTGACGGGGCAAAGCGTTTACAGGCACTCCTTCCGTCTGTTCCCGAGGGGAAGCGCGACGAGGCGAGACGCATCGCGGGCATTGCCGAGTTTATGGGACGCACAGTGATGACGACGCATCACGTCAAGGAGTCGTATTTCCGTAAATACGCGCTGCTCACCGACGAAAATGTGGATTTCAATGGCGTTCTGGACGAGCTTTGCGAGATCTTCCGTGCGGAGATCGAAAACGCGAAGGCGGCGATTCCGCTGGTGGAGTTTGACTCGCGTCTCGGATTTGAGCCGAGCATGGACTATATGTGCCACCGCGAGGCATTGGAGTGGAAGATCGATTTGCAGACACAGATCCTTGAGGAGGAGATTGCTACGCTACGTGCGGACGGTACGGTGAAAAACCGCGACAGAAAGCATTTCCCGCGAGACATGTGGACGTGATTTGCGAGCAATAACGTAAAAATTGAAGAAAACAAAGTAGGAGTGCATGTGGATAGGCTGTCTACTCCTACAATTGAATGCGTTTTGAAATGATCTATACAAGAACTTTTTTACCGAGAGGTAAAACAGATATGTTGATTGATATTTCATGCACACGCATACCGTGTAAAGCTGCCGTTCATCGGCTTTTGCACGACGGAGGAGCTGCTGAAGGCACAAAAAATCCACGGGATCGATAAAAGCGAGGTCATGCCGAACATGCGCACCGACGACCCGAAGGTGCAAAATCTCTTCCGCGCGGCGGAGAAGGTCGGATTTTCGGTTACGACCGACGGTTCAGATCAGCTCGACGGTGACGTCGGACTTTACGATGACACGGGACTGCCGTAACTGGAGCTGTTCCTGCGCCGCTTCCCGAACCTGATCATCTTCGGTCACGGCCCGATCTTCTGGGGTGAGATCGCCAAGCCGGAAACGCCCGGTGACAAGGGAGTACCGTTTGGATTCGGAGGCGGCGGTCAGGTTTCGGGTATCAACGGAAGAGATCCTTTGCCGAATTACATGTAGCCGATTCGCGAGGAGGGCGTGGTGGCAAAGCTGTTGCGTCGCTATCCGAATCTGTATTGCGATCTTTCGGATTACACCGCGTACAATAATGCATTGGCGCGCGATTTGTCATACACGGCGGAGTTTGTCAAGGAATTTGAGGATCGGATGTTCTTCGGAACCGATATCGTGGTCCCGGATATGCTGATTCCTCTGATTGATGATCTGAAAAAATGGAAGCCTTCCCAGCGACAATCCCACCCGGTGGCATCCCGCGGTCAATTCGCCGCTGACCTTGTCAAGGATCATGCAAGCGGCAAGGAAAGATACGGCGTATTTGGAGAGCTGTGCTTCGGGCATGAATCCCCGTGGCAGAGAATGTTCGACAGCCGCACGCGCTATAGCGTGAAATGCTACGTTCTGTTCTGGGTCGTGGATACCGTGTACGACATCTTCAAGCATTTTGCGGAATACCGTACGATGGAAAAGTGGATCGAACGCGCAAAGGCATATGCGGCAGAGTGACTTCTTGTTTTAAAAGAACCGATTTCAAATAAAAATTCCCGATCCTCTATTGACAGGGTCGGGATTTTGTATTATAATAGTATGGAAATAGTACAAAAGGAGACGCTGGCTATGATTTTTCCGCGTGTTAAAAAGGGAACGGTAGGAGCGTATCATTCGATCAATGATACGGTCTCGATTTATTGCGCCGATGCGCAAGGTGCTTGTTTATTGACCGCCGTGCGAGAGATGATGCCGTATTTGTCGTTTGTGCAGATCGAGAAGCGTGAGGAATCAATGCTTTCGTTGACGATTGATACGGAGATTTCCGTACAGGCAGAATATTATGAGCTGAATATTACGGATGGCAAATGTGAGATTTGCGCCAAGGACTACAGAGGTCTGATCAATGCATTTGCAACACTGACGCAGTTGATCAAGTGTGAAGATGGCACGTTTTCTTTGCCGGACGTTGAGATTTGCGACTATCCCGATGCCGCATTCCGCTCCTTTATGACCGATCCCGCACGCAATCTGGTCCCGATGGACGAGATGCGCGCGCTGATCCTTTCGATGGCGAAATCACGCTTGAACAAGCTGCATATCCATTTGTCAGACGGCAAGGGCTTCGCCTATGAATCTGATATTTTTCCCGATCTCCCGCCCGCGCCCGGTGGTGTGTATAGCCGTACGGAGCTGAAGGAGATCATCGACTATGCGGGATTGTTTGGCATCGACGTGATCCCCGAGATCGACGTGCCCGCGCACAGCTATGCGACGGTTGCGTGGAAGCCGCAGTTGAAATGCCGCGTGAAGGGGAAGGATGTCAGCAGCTGGAACATGTGCCTTGGAAACACGGCGACGTATGAGCTGATCGACGCACTGCTTGGTGAGATCGCGCAGATTTTTCCGTACGAGTATATCCATATCGGAACCGATGAGATGGATATGCGCGATATTAAGCATGAACCGCCGCTCACCGTATCTCATTGCGAGGAGTGTGAGGTCTGCCGCTCGTTTTTCTTGCCTTTGGGACTGGATTCCCTGCGCGAGCGGTTTTACTGGTTCGTGCGCCGCGTGTACGCAACCGTAACGGGACTTGGCAAGAAGATGATGATGTGGAACGATGACGTCGACATTTCCAAAAGCCCCGATATTCCGCGCGACATTCTGATCGAATTCTGGCGCGTGGCAGCAGAGCAAAGAGGACCTGTCGAAGGTTGCTCGATGCAACGGTTCATCGAGGAAGGCTTTGAGGTTGTGAACGCCTATTTTGAGGACACGTATCTTTGTGAATATGCAAAATGGGATCGACTCAAGGCATGGGATTTCAGGCGCGATCCTTACACGCCGTTTCTCGGTGGCAAGCAGGTGATCGGCGGCGAGACCTGCGCTTGGGAGGGAAGCAATTATTCGCATTACCTCTATGCGCTGTACTTTGCGCTTCCCGCGTTTGGCGACCGTGTGTGGAATATTCACTTTGTGACCGAGGATGAGAAGGCGAGAGTCGCATTGAGTCGCGCGGTGCTGGGATGTGATACGCCCGACGGATTTGATCTGTTTGCGTATATGAAGAGCGTTTGGCTCGGTGACGCGCGATATATCAAGGATATGATTTTTGCCGACGGTGCAGACTTGGAGCAGATGTGCCGTGTGCTCCGTGGCTTGACCAACCAATCAAAGGACGAGCGGCTCCTGACCGAGCGTTTGATTGCGATGTCGCAAAAATAATGATATAAACAAAGAGTGTCGCAAGCACATTTGACTTGCGGCACTCTGTTTTGCTAGATTACGCGATACGTGTCTCCCGCACGGATGGGGAGCTCGATGACGTTGGTATTCTCGCCGACGCATACCTTCAGTATACTGTCAGCGCGTGCCGTAACCGTGAGGTTGATGACGCGCCGTTGCTTCCAGCTTGCGGATACCACGAATCCTCCGCGCGCGGTCAACCCCTCAAACGCGCCACACTCCCATGTGTCAGGAAGGGCGGGGAGGACGTGGAGACACCCCTCGTGACTATGTAAAAGCATCTCCGCGATGCCCGCTGTTGCACCGAGGTTGCCGTCAATCTGGAACGGCGGATGCGTATCCCAGAGATTCGGTAACGTGCATTTGGTGAGGATCACCTGTAACAGATCGTACGCACGGTTTCCGTTCTTGGTACGTGCCCATGCGCATATCTTGTGTGCAGTTGACCAGCCTGTTGAAACGTCTCCGCGGCGGTTGAGTGATACCTCTGCCGCACGGAGCCATTCGGGCGTGTTGCGGTTGACCAGCGTGCCGGGATAAAGCCCTACTAGATGTGAGATATGGCGGTGATGCTCCTCGCCGATGTCACCGTAGCAGACCTCCTCGCGGTACTCCCTCAATTGTCCCGACGCACCCACCTGTACGGGATCAAGGCGTGCCATGTCACGGCGGAGAGACTCGATAAAATCATCCTTGATGCCGAGCGTATCTGCAATTTCTACGGTATCCTTGTAGCATTCATAGACCATCTGCTGGTCAAAGGCGCAACCCTTTGTGTGGTAGAACGCGCCGTTGTGCTTTTGTTCAGGCGAGGCGGAATGCTTGACGAGCAGAGTGCCGCCCGATTGCTCCTCGAGAAGCTTGGAAAGAAATTTCGCCATGCGAAGATTGGCAACGTACGCCACGCTTTCCAACCGATCGCGATCCATCGAGAACGCGCAGTAATCGGTGAAAAGCTTGGCGGTAAACGCACCCGTGCCGGGACCCGAATGTCCTTCGCCGGGGGGATTGATCCCATCGATGTAGTAAAGCGACGCACCCGTGCCAATCGTCATTCCATTCTCACCCTCAACAGTCGAATATTGATTGGGAAAATATGCTTTGATGTACTCATCTGCAAGATGCTCGACCGACGGACGGTAGGCGTTGAAATAATCGACGTAGGGGAGGAAAAGCTCGCAGAGGTTGGTATTGAATGCAGGCCAATAGTTCATCTGTACATTGATATTGTGCCAGTATCCCGATGTCCACGGCGCACTTGCATACTGATTCCATGTGCCCTGTAGATTGGCAGGATACGCGCCGGGGCGCGAGGAGGCGATCAGCAGATACCGCCCGTAGGCGAAATACAGCTCCTCAAGATATGCGTTTCGCTCGCCGTTTTGATACTGCGAGAGCAATTGATCGGTAGGGATATTGGGGATGTTTCCGCCGAGATCAACGGAGGCGCGATCAAACAGTGCACGGTAATCGTTGACATGCCGCCGCAAAAGCTTATCGTAGGAGTACTTGCATGCCGCATCGGAGACTCGTGTGACCTCCTTGTGCGGATGCGGATAAGGGGCGAGCTTTTTCTTTGGGTCGCTCTCCAGAAAGACACGGCTCTCCATGCGGTAATTCGTTCCTACGGCAATGAGAAGCGTCGCGCTGTCCGCTCCTTTGACTTCGATCGAATCTGTGTGTGCCGTCAGACTGCCTCCTGTGTGTAGGACTGTAACCTGTCCTTCGAATTGAATGGCGTAGTAATGCATCTCACCCGAGAGCGTGATACGGTTTCCCTCGGCGCGGACGACTCCGCTTTTGCCCATGCCGTCGCCCTCGCGCAACAGATGATCGCCGCAGAATGGAATCTCGGGACGCACGGTGAAATTGAGCGCGCCCGAGCGGTCAGCCGAAAGCCGCACGACCAACACGCGATCGGGATAGGAGGTAAAGCATTCCCGTACGTATCGGGTATTTGCATACGTGTATTCGATTTTTGCGACCGCAGTATTGAGCGAGAGACTGCGGCGATAGTTCGTCACACATGAAAAATCGTGCCCGAAATCGAGATACAGCTCGCAAAAATTATTCAGTCCGGCGTTGCAACGGTCGGCATAGTCCCAGACGGGCGGATTGTACAGGCTGTTTTCGGTGATCTGCAAGCGCTCGGTGGCGGTTCTGCCAAAGACGTTGACGCCCATATAGCCGTTTCCGATGGGGAGCGACCATTTTTCCCAGCCGTTGTCGGGGGTGTCACATTCCTGTGTGTAAAGTGCGACGTTTTCCATGCCAAACGGTGTCTCGCCGGTATACCATAATTCGTAAGTCTTCAAAATACCGCTCCCTTCGTTTTCTGAATAGAATTATCATAGCACAAAAAGGGGGATGTGTCAAGTTTTTCATTGGAAAAACGCTTGCATTTTTTGCGGTGATATGATACAATATATGCATATCAAGCATTTTCAGGGGGTATGACTATGAATCGTGAAAGGTTAGGCTCACGCCTCGGCTTCATTCTGCTGTCGGCGGGATGTGCCATCGGGCTTGGCAACGTCTACCGCTTTCCCATTATCACGGGGAGCTACGGCGGTGCGATCTTCGTATTGATCTATATTGTTTTTTTGCTTTTGCTTGGCATTCCGATCATGACGGCGGAGCTATCGGTCGGTCGCGCCAGCCAGCGCAGTATTGCTTCGTCGTTTGACGTGCTGGAAAAGCCGGGGCAGAAGTGGCACTGGATGAAGCTGCTCGGCATAGCGGGCAACTATTTGCTGATGATGTGCTACACCACCATCACCGGTTGGATGGTGATCTATTTCTTTAAATATCTGACCGGCTCGATCGTAGACGAGCACGGCGATGCGGCACTTGGCGCAGTGTTTGGCAACATGGTCGGTGACCCGTGGGGAACATTGATTGCAACGGTCGGTGTGATCGTGGTCTGTTTCCTTATCTGCTCGTTGGGACTGCAAAAGGGAGTTGAACGCATCACGAAGGTCATGATGATCGCGCTGTTTGCTTTGATGATCGGATTGGTGATCTATTCCTTGACGCTGGAAAACGCCGCAGAGGGCTTGAAGTTTTATCTGATTCCATCGGTTGAGAACATTCAGAAGTCGGGAATCACCACGGTGCTGTCCGCCGCGATGGGACAGGCGTTCTTTACGTTGAGCCTGGGTATCGGCTCGATCGCAATTTTCGGTAGCTATATCGATAAAAAGCGCCGACTGCTTGGCGAGGCGGTGACCATTGTGTCTCTCGATACCGCCGTGGCGCTGATGGCGGGACTGATCGTGTTCCCCGCGTGCTACACCTACAACAACGGTGTGACGGCGGATGCGGGAACGGTCGGTGCAAGCTTTTTGTTTACCACGCTGTCGTCGATCTTCAACGCGATGCCTGGCGGTCGGATCGTCGGTACGCTGTTTTTCCTGTTTATGATTTTTGCGGCGGTGTCCACTGTCATTGCCGTGTTTGAGAACATCATTTCGTTCTGGCTGGAGCTAACGAAGTTTAACCGTCTGCAGGTATGTCTGATCAACATAGGATTGATCTTGGTTCTGGCACTTCCTGCAATTTTCAGCAACAATCTGCTTGCGGACGTGACGCTGTTTGGTAAGACCTTTATGGATCTGGAGGATTTCGCGGTCTCCAATCTATTCTTACCGATCGGAAGTCTTCTGTACGTCGTATTCTGCACCTCGCGCTACGGCTGGGGGTGGAGCAAGTATTTTGAGGAGGTCAACTGCGGCGAGAGCGGCCCTCGCGTGCCGAAGTGGATTCGTCCGTATATGACCTTTGTCCTGCCCGTGATCATCATCGCGGTGCTGGTGATGTCGTTGATTTGATCAAATAAAATCTGAACGCCCCGAGCGGTTTGGCTCGGGGCATTGTGTTTTATAGTGCTTTTTCATGTGCCGTACGCAATTTGTTTGCGATCTCCCGCATCCGCGCTTGAGATACCTTGACGACGCGGCGGTCGTAGGTGACAAGTCCGTTCGTCTCGTCCTCGACATCGCTGACCTGCGTGAGGATCGCGGCAGAGAGCCCGGCTTCAATCGCGGGGATGATCTCATCACAGTACAAGGATTCCAGCGCATCCTCCAGATCCTGCGGCGTTTTACAGGTGCGGTAGCCGTAGGTCTTGTCGAGATTGAACGCGTGTCCATCAAGCTTGCAAGAGTAGCCGCCGAATTCGGACAGAACAAGCGGTAATTCCGTTGCCGTCAGTGCGACGGGCTTGAAATACACGTGCTCGCTTCGGACATCGCTCCTTGCGGGATAGAACCATCCCGACGCGGTGTCGTAGATGCGCGTGGGATCGTGCGCCTTCAATTCGTCGTAAATGCGCTCTGCGCCCTTGTATTGTCCCCATCCTTCGTTGAAGATCGTGTAATAGCAGACAGACGGGTGGTTGTAGAGCAGTGCGACGGTTTCCTTGGCAGAACCCTCAAAGTCGGCGCGCCGCTTCGCGCTTGCGCGGTGAGCGAAGCCTTTTTTCATACCGATCGTTGGGAGCGCGGTGTCAAAGAGAAAGCTGTAGTGTCCGTTGTTGACCATGTCCTGGAAGACGATCATGCCGAGTCGGTCGCATTCGTAGTAGAATACGTCCGGCTCAATCTTGATGTGCTTGCGTAGTGTGTTGAAACCCAGCTCCTTCATCGTTTGGATGTCGAAGCGATAGCCCCCCGGCGTGGCGGGGAGGTAGATACCGTCGCTGTAATATCCCTGATCCAAAAGTCCGTGGAAGAAATAGGGGGAGCCGTTGAGGCACAAGCGCGGCATGCCGCCCACCGTCCGGATATCTACGGTACGGAGTGCAAAGTAGGAGCGGACGGTGTCGGTGCCGTCGGTGAGCGTGAAGTGATACAGATGTGGATTTTCGGGCGACCAAAGGATCGGATCGCCCACGCGAAGCTTGAATCGATCGCCTGTGAAGCGATATTCACGAATGCCGCCGGGCGTTTCTAAGGAGAGCACCTTTGCCGTTCCACCGCCCGTGACCTCCAGCGTAACGCTGTCGAGCGTGGGGGTAATGCGAAGCATGCGGATGTGATTCTTCGGTACGTTTTCCAGCCACACGGGCTGCCAGATGCCACTGATCGGCGTGTACCACATGCCGCCGCGCTTTTTGCATTGCTTGCCGTAGCAAAGCTCGGTGTCGAGCGTATCGGTCACACGGACGCGCAGGACGTTTTTTCCGATCACGGCGGCATCTGTAATATTTGCTTCAAACGGCAGATAACCGCCGACATGTGTGCAGATCGGTTTGCCGTTGAGCGTGACCTCGGCGATTTGATCGACCGCGCCGAAGTGCAACAGGAGCGTATCATGCCCGAATGCCTCGGTCAGCGTGAATACCATTTCGTAGAGATAGTGCTCGTGTTTCTCGAGCGGGCGTCCAATGCGGGAGAGCGTGCTTTCGGGAGGGAAGGGAACTCGAACCGTGCCGAGCGGCTTTGTTTTTCCGTGCTTTTCAAGATACAGCGTCCAATCTCCGCAAAGCGAGAGGTAGGAGTCGCGCTTCATCTGCGGGCGCGGGTATTCGTTTGCCCACTCGGAACCGTCGGCATTCTCTTCAAACTGGGTGGAAAGACGCACTGTGCACGGTTTTTTGGTCAATGCAGTGATGCAAAGAATCATTGCCAGCACCGCCGCCGCACCGAGTGCCGCCGCGAAGATGCTTTCGTTCGGGATAAAGGAGGTCGTTCCGTCTCCGTTGATCACCATTTCCGCATTTGCCAGCACCGCACTGCCGATTGCGGGACCAATTACACCGGGGATGAGCACCTGCGAGCAGATGCGTACGCCCTGTAGCATGCCCGCCTTGCCGACAGGGGTCAGGTCGCGGATTTTTGCTCCGAATACTGCCATGCCACAAAGATACCCGCACATCATCAAAAGGGAGCCGACGAAGACGAGAACAGTGCCCTTGCAGAAAAACAGCAGAACGTACCCCATGATCAGGGATGTAAGGCTGATGGCGATCGAGAAATCAAAGCCGCGCTTGTCGTACACCTTGCCCCAAAACGCTGTCGCAACCGACGCGAGGATGATAGCGGGCGCCATGATGAACACATAATTCGCCATGCCGAGGGAAACCTCGTAATAGAGGATCAGGTAGGGCATGAAGATTTGGATGGAAATATTGAAAATGATGAACAGACCGAGGTAAAAATAGAGTGACGTGTTACGCTTCATTGTGGATGGGAGGAAACCGTAGATCACGTTTTTCCAGTATCCCGTGTCCGAGGCGACACACGTTTTCGGATCGTCGATGATGAAAAATCCGAGCACACCGACGAGTATCACCACGCTACCGATGATGGCGAAAATCCATGTCCAGGAGGCTGGAACGGTAAGATCGAAGAACATGAATCCGCCGAAGACCGCGAGAATGGCGACCAGCGGCATCATTGCGTTGATGCCCTCGGCGGTGCCGCGATTGGTACTGTCGGTGCTGTCGGTCAGCCACGCGTTGAAGGCGGCGTCGTTTGCAGATGAGCCGAAAAAGGTCATCAGGCAATCCAGCGCGATGACGATCAGGACACCGAGCGACGCGGCGGTGATGTACATCGAGAGGGCAAAGCCGAAGATTGAGATCCCCCACAGGATATAGCCGCCGCAGATGAACAGCTTGCGCTTACCGATCCGGTCGGAGAGTGCGCCGATAAAGATGGTTGTCAGTGCAGCGGAAACGGCGCTTGCCGCAACCATTGCGGAGATATCCGATGCGCTTGCGTTAAAGATGTTGTAGATAAACACGTTCAGATACATGTTTTCCACGACCCATGCCACCTGACCGATCAGACTGCACAGCACGAGAGCGAGTCGGAAGCGGGGTAAGAGCTTTGTTTTCATAAAAACCTCCCGTATCATGAAAGATTATACTTATTATACCATGCGTGCATTGTTTTTGCAAGTGTAAGAATCAACATGTCAATATTTGTTTCGATTTTCGTTGCATAAAATTCGTGTTTTTTCGTCATACTACCATTACCATGTATTTGGAGGAGAGAGTGTATGAGAAAAAACATGCAAAAGACGATGATGATCGTGCTGGGCTCTGTGGGAGGAGCCGCCGCCATCGGCGCGGCGGTTGTGTCGGTGTGGAACAGCCGACAGATGCGCGCAATGCGTGCGATCAAGCGCACAAACGCCGTGATTCACCGTATCGGAAGCACCCTGTGCAAGCTTTCCGAGGCGACCGAGGAATGTATATAAAATAAAACAGTGGGTGTCTCAAATGCAGAATTCATTTGAGACACCCGGGTTAGTTTTGATTTGTAGCTATTGCGGTTTGTTTTTTGTATAGCGTTTTTGGATACAGTACTCAAAAGCCAGACTGAATACAATGACGATCAATGCCCACAAAATAGGTGAAATTCCGGTGACAGTAACCACCTGCAACCGCACAGGCAGAGACTGTAATTCCATTACTGCGTTCAACCCGCCAAGCGTTCCTGCCTGAAAGATGATCAGCGCAAGTGCAAACATAAGGCACGGCACAGAAGTCACGGTTCCTTTACTGTATTTGAAGCCCTCTTTTTGAATTTCCGGATGCCCCCACAACTTGTTTGCAGCAATCAGTGAGATGATACCGCCGACAATATTTATGATACATGCGATCAAAGCCAGATACAGAAGCACCCCTGCCACCAAGGAGCCTGCGGAAGCCAAAATCAACTGTATGCAAATGCCGGAAAGCCTTGACGTATCTACGGAAACAAGTTGCAATTGACTATTCATAAATGTATAACTTTGTTTTCCTGTCTCGTACAACTGATTGAGTTTGCTTGTCCACTCCTCTTGATAATTCCTCAAGGATGATTCATTTTTTAAGCATGAGCCGGCAAACGCCAAGCTGCTGACATTTGTAACATCACCGTCAAAGAAATCGGATATAAAACTATCATTTTCCAACATCCGATTGGCGTTATAACCTTCAATTAAATATGCCATGGGTGTATAATTATTATTTTCGGTTATTACAACGGAAAAGTTTTGAGTGAGAATAAGGCTCAAAATTACAAGAGAAATCAATATTCTGCCAATGTGGGTAATAAAAAGTCCTTTTTTATCATGATACATTTATTTATTCTCCTAGGCTGTTTTGTTCGTCGGTTTCCCAAGAAAGCTTCGGTAATTCACCATCCACGATCGTCCAATTTTCTTCCGACCACGAAAGGGTATCCACAAGCAACGCCTTGGTCAACAGATTTTCAAGTGTTTCGCCCGTGCCATCGGTATTATCGGGTGTGGTTATGCTTGAATTATACTTGACAACCATATCGCTGTTGTAATATGATTTGAAGAGGGTAGAGCCGTCTTCTGCTACACCGACAAAGTTGCCGAGCGTGGAGCTTGTATTTTTGATAGTGACATCGCCTGTGGAGAAGGATTTGGATATGGTAGCACCAGTATCATTTGTACCTACAAATCCGCCAACCGCTCCCACAGCTGCGGTATTGATTGTGCTATCAGAATAGCAAAAAGAAATCTCATTTTCGTTTATTGCAGCAAATCCACCGATATTATTTTCGGATTTTCCCGCATTAGTTGTTATAATATTTACATTTGTATAACAGTTTGAAATGCTTCCACAATTTTGCCTTACGAACCCACCTACACTAATTTTATATAGAGTAGTATTATCGTCTTGCATAGTTCCAGAAGATGAACATCCTATAATTGTGCCTGTATTTGATTCCACAAAACCACCATTCCATACTTCGGCACATTTATGATCGGGACCATTGCTAACGGTTTTTGCAGATACTTCAATTTCCACATGACTGTTAATAATTGTACCGCTGTTAGTTGCTACTCCGCCGCCATAATAGATCAGGCTGTATGCATATGCGGCTGTACTACCATAGACCCAGCCTTGATTATATGATGTCATAGAATACACGCAGGAAGATATAATATTTGCGTTTACAGCTTCAATTTTACCAGCATTTTTACCAGCAATTCCCCCCATATATAAGCATGCAGTTGCGCTAAAGCCACCTTCATCTTGCCATCCTACTGCGTATATATCGGATTTCCCTGTCATTTGAGCTGAAATAGTAGAATTGATAATTTTACCGCTATTTATTCCGGCAATACCACCTGCAGTTGCGCTTCCTGTGCCAGAAGTTGCCGAACGATAATATGTGTAAGACAATACGGCATCATCGACATGACAATTATCAATAGTTCCCGAATTTCGCCCTGTGATAGCACCAGCATAAAAGCCTGTTGCCTTGTTAGTGGAATATGTAATTGAAAAATCTGAGAAATTTACGTTTTGGATTGTTCCGCCATTATCATAGCAAAATCCGACTTCGGCAGTGTTTTCTAATGCAATGAAATAGTTGTGAATTTTATACCCTCTTCCATCCAGAACACCGTAGAAATAAATCGGAATCCATTTTTCTCCCTGCATATCAATATCATTTGCAAGATAAAATTTAGCAGTGCTCCATCTGAGCTTTTCCAAGTCTTCCGCCGTATAGATTGGAATCATTTCGGAAAAGTTTGCATAGAGTACACAATCCGTATCCAAAGCGGTACCAAAGTTGTAAGCTGTGGTAAATTCTGCATCCGTGTACCAACCGATGAAGTAATAGCCTTCCTTGGTCGGCTCGGTAGGTTTTGTAGGAATGTCGCTCATGTAGTATACAGCATCAGCAATCTCCGTGCCGCCGTCAGTGTTGAACGTTACCGTATAGATGTTGGGAACGTACACGGGCTTGACAATCAGATTTTTTGTGACGCACGAGAAGTCAGTATCCCACTCACTAAACTTGAATTTATCGACTGTAGGAGCAGTGGGTGCTTCGGCTGCAGTGCCGTAATCGATTGTTTGCTTTTTCAATATAGAATTATAGTAGTCAAGGAAAGTTACCGTTACCTCGTTGATCTGCCATCTTGCGATCAGATTGAGGTCGGAGCGCACCGAGGTCGTGCTCGTCACAATGCCGTCGGTTGCGCCCGTTCCCGTGTACCAGCCGATAAAGGTGTAGCCGGTTTTGGTGGGGGTGCAGAGGTCGAGATAGGAGCCTGCCGCAACCTCTACGCTTTCCTCGTAGCTTGCCACCGCAGTACCGCCGTTGAGATCAAAGGTGACCGTGTATTTGACAAGCGATCCACTGATCAGATCGGCAAGCCATTCTTCTTCGGTTCCTTCGTAGTCGTAAATCTCACGGTAGAGCTCATAGGCAGACTTGCCTGTGATGCCCATATCACCCTGTTCGCCTTTTTCGCCTTGAATACCTTGCGCTCCGGTATCACCTTTCTCGCCAACGAGGGAAGCGAGCCACTCCTCCTCGGTGCCGGTAAAGCCGTTTTCTACGGCAATCTGATATGCCGATTTGCCATCGGCACCTGTCGCACCCATAGCGCCGGTGTCACCTTTATCGCCCTTATCGCCTTTGTCACCCTTTTCGCCTTGGATGCCTTGTTCGCCGGTGTCGCCCTTATCACCCTTTTCGCCTTGGATGCCTTGTTCGCCGGTGTCGCCCTTATCACCCTTTTCGCCTTGGATGCCTTGTTCGCCGGTGTCGCCCTTATCACCCTTT
>JAFTPJ010000125.1 GCA_017463405.1 Clostridia bacterium | reverse complement strand
TCATCATTATAAATTCTTGCATTGGTAAGCTCGAACTTCTCGGCAAAAGCCTTTGCTCTTCCGGGAACGATGTCGGCAAGCGCCACGACCTCTACGTTGGGAAAGCTCTTATAGGCGTTCATGTGCGAGTGTGCGATTCCGCCCGTTCCGATGATACCGATCTTAAACTTCTTTTTACTGTTGAATGCAATCATAGCAATAACTCCTTTGATAGAAAAGTATCCGTATACTTCAGATAGAAGTGATTTTATTATACTACACTTTACAAAAATTGTCAACATATTTCAATATAATTTGGAGAAAATTAAGTACGGAGAAAAATATTGAAAAACAATGAAATTTTTTTGCAAAAATCTCTTGACAAAACCAAAATGTTGTGATATAATATGCGTTGTCAATGCGGCGTCGCCAAGCGGTAAGGCAACGGACTCTGACTCCGTCATTACCTAGGTTCGAATCCTAGCGCCGCAGCCAACAAAAAACGCACTTTTGTCTACCGACAAAGGTGCGTTTTTTAATTAAGTGTTCCGCAAGCGGAACGTGAAGTGTCCTGCGGACGTGAAGCGAGGCTTCGCCTCGTGAAGTGCGCTCCGCGCGATAGGATGCGGAACACTGAACTTCACTTTGCGCCGAGGCGCTATACTTCACTATGCCGCAAGGCATAACTTCACTGCGGCTTGCCGCAACTTCACTTCTGATATACAAGGCTTCGCCTTGGTTTATTTGCGAAAGTATGATTAATATGTGTGAAGGTAAGTTGCTTTTATGAGAAAAGAAATAGAAATACAGGAATGCACCTCTACACCATCTGATTTCATAATACCGTCTAATTTGAAGCAGTTTCCAAAGCGGAACTCCCATCAAAATATTCAAATTCAAAGCTGGCTTTTTCGCTGACAAAATCACATAATACCTCATTCTTATGTGAAAAGTGATAACGCGCTTTGCAGGATGCACTTTCGTGAATGGTTCTGCTCATATTTCCATTTGTCGGTGCGAAAAGTGGGTGTGCGTTCTTTTTCAACAGTTCAGCAGTAAACTCATACTCGCCTTGTTTAACGGTAACCGCATTTTCGCCAATTCCTTTAATGCTTGCCCCAAGGTAAGTGGCAATGCGATATTCCCTCCCGTTCAGCAGAACAACACCGATGATCCCCGTAAAATGAAATCCAAGCATGGGAATATTCGCTATGGATAGCATTAAAGAGCCATTTTCAAAACAGCACTGTGTCCAGATATATCGTTTAGGGAAAGAGTAGCCTCTGTCACCTTCGATATATCCGACCCCGTTATGAAAATCAAAAGTCTGATCGTTTAATATGATCCGACCGTCAATCCTGTGCATCATACTGTAAACACCGTGTCGGCATTGCATGAACGGAACGAACGCGAACGGTACCATAATGTCATACGCAATGGGCGAAAGTGACCGAAAGCGAAGCAGACCTTCCAGCTGGTACCTGCTGCTTTGAAAATTCAAGGCTATCCCTTTTTCGGTGAACTCGCAGTCCCCTATTTTTACAGATAACGGTTTGTTAGCGTATTCCATTTTTTTAAACGGTATATGATAGGCGGTATCATCCGTTATGATCTGCAATGATGCGGACGCTATATTTTGGTTGCGATGATACGCGGGAATGAATGCAACCGTTTTGTCACCGTCGGAACATTTGAAGTACCATCCCTGAAAATATCCTTTATTACGCATTTTCCCTCCCGATACACGTGATTATATATAGTATTTCACATTTGTAATCCGCTATACAAAATTGAAAGCACCGCATATGCTGATAGTAAAATCACATAACGGAAAGGGAGAATGATATGAAAAAACGCATTCCACCGGAGCCTGCCGCACTGCCATGGACGCATCAACCACGTGGCGCAATCGCAAAAATCAATTTGCTTCTTATGAATGGCAATATATGCAGATCTTCGCGAGTAATCTGAATGTAAACTTTTAGATGAAACAAGGTACCGCACCGCTAATTTTACAAAAAAATCAAAAAAATTGTAAGAAATGGTCGACATTCGTCGTTATAGAGGGTGAATGCTAAAAGAAAGGAGGATAAAAGGGATGAAAAAGATCATCATAATTGCAATGTGTGCTATCATGCTGTTTTCCGCAACGGTTTTGCCCGTTGGTGCGGCGCAAGTCGACGAGGAAGTCGCACAGCCCTATTGGACGAACACAAGTCACATTTCGGCTATCATGAATTTTGTTGACGGTGTCGGCTATGCAGATGCTGCTTTAAACGGCAAGTTTGGATCTACCGAAACATTGATCGACGTTGTAGTTTACCGTCAATCCGGAAGCGATTGGATTTACGTTGCCGAGGAACATGCCAGCGCAGAGGGGATGACCGTAGGAATTTCCTGCGAATTTACACCGACCGTTGGAACTTATTACAAGGCAGAATATACGTTTACCGTATACAGAAACGGAACAGGTGAAGTTGTGGCAAGGGATGTTTATAAAACATATACGGGTTAATAAAAAAGATCAAGGAGAGCGTTGCTCTCCTTGATCTTTTTTATTATCGCAATTTAATGTTTTCCGCAATTTCAATCAACTCTTGCTCTGACGCAAAATATCCATGCAATGTATATTGATAATAGTTATCCTGCCATATCAGCATATACAAATCGGGCTCGCTATCGTAAGATACCAAAAAAGCTTTTTGCCCGTTGACAGTGAGATTTTCATGCAAAATTCCACCGTCATCCGTCCAATCCAATTCTCCGTCAAAAACACGTTGTTGTAACGTAAAAGCCACGATTCTGTCTTCTGTGTAATAATTCAACTGATAAAAAGATGGAACATCAATAAGCGTCTCAATCGTATACTTCTGCGGCAAATACGTTGCATACGCCTTATGCTCGATGGTCGTCGGCGGGGTTTCGGGCATGGCGGGTACATCGGTCGTTACACTTTCGGAATCACCGCTGAAATCGACCGCAAAATAATCGTCATACCACTGCACAATCACGTTTTTGATCGCCTCGCGAATCTGCGGCACGGACATGCACGCGGTGAACGCGACGGACATAATCACCAAGCACGCCACGAGAATAATCTTCACAGGCTTCCAAACGTTTTTCTGCTTGTAGCTTTTTCGGATTTGCCGACGGATCTTTACATCCGTCTCGGGAGAAAGCTCGATGCTGTCGGTATCCATCGCCAAAAATTCCTCCACATCCTCAAGCGCGTTTCTCTCGGAGGCAGCCATCAGAAGCAATTCAAAATTGTTAAATTCGATATTGTTCATTTATGATACCCCTTCTCAATACAAATCTTTTTCAGCTTTTCCTTTCCGCGATAAATCCTGACGTTGACCGAGCTTTCGGTGATGTTCATAAATTCCGCAATCTTTGATGCCTTCATTTGATTGTAGTATTTCAGCTTGATCGGCAAAGCGTAATCAATCTCCAATTCCCGCAGTGCATTCTGCAGCAGATCGCGATTGAACTCATTCATCAGCATGTCCAAAACGTCGTCCTCATCGGTGTCGTACACACAATTTTCCAACGTATCGTCCAGCGCGGCAACTCTATTGGAGTGTCGCTTGTTTTTTCGGTAAATATCCGTGGCAGTCCATTTGACTTTCCCGCAAATCATACCGATGACCTTCGGCGTCTTGTACTCCAAAAAATCCTGCGGATGATCGCACATATAAGTAAAGGCATCCATCACCGCATCCTCCGCATCGTGAGGATTTTGCAAAAATTGGTATGCGATCGCATACATCCTTTTGGAATACCGGTCATAAATTTCCGCAATCGCGTGACTCTCTTCCTCGGTTTCAATGGTTGCCAATAATTCCGAAATCATACGTGCCTCACTATTTTTTAATTTCCGTTATTTTTTTGTAATATTTGATCCGTTATGTTCGTCATATATAAAGAACGTTTTTGTGTCTGGCCATACGCCTGATGCCGAACAGGATCAAAATGTTCTTTTTTTACTTATTTTGCCGAATCATAGGTGTACCCGATTCTAAACGGGGCAATATGCTTGTACAATTTTCTTTTGCCTGTGTTGGGAAGGTACATCATTATGAGAAATGAATATAAAAGAATCTTGGGAGAAGAACTCCGTGTGCTTGCAATTCAAACAAGAGCAAAGCATAACCTTTCGCAAAGAGAAATGGGAGAGCGTCTTTACATCAGCGAAAGCTCCTATTCGGACATCGAAAGAGGAGTTTCCCATTGCAGCGCTACCACAGCGGCACTTTTATTGGAAATGCAGGATGATCCCAAAGCATTTTTGCAAATGGTAAGAGAAAAATACACGCAATGGTACGAAACGGAGATGAGAACAGCATGAAGCTCGTATACAGAATCACCGAAGGCGCAAGTTCCGCGGAGGAGTTCAAACCACTCTGCTATGGAATCGCCGCATATAGCAATGCGGATGATCCAACATCCATGATAGCCTCTGTTTGCAATATTACATCCGAACGAATCAGACTGTCGGAATTGGTTGACAGGTGTAATCGCCTGCGGCTCTCTCCGATTCACCTGATGGATGTAATAGAAGATTTTTTATTTGACTAACCCATAACAAAAAAGCAAGAGAGAAAATTATAAAAAACCAAAGAAAGGAAATTTCTGACACAGACGTTCTTGCTTTCTCCGAGGTCAATTGCCTCGGAGTTTTTATTCTGTTTTCGATTCACAAGCGCCCGTTACGGCTCCGATACGCCATCGGCGACATTCCCGTGACCTTTTTGAAGGCGCCGCTGAAATAGGCGGGAGAGGTATATCCCAGCGTCTCGCCGATCTCGAAGACGGAGAGCGAGCTGTCCTCCAAAAGCTCCTTGGCATGCTCGATACGGATGCGGCTGCGGTACTCCAGGGGAGTGACTCCCGTGACCTGCTTGAACACACGCAAAAAATAATATTTGCTCATACAGCACATGTCGGCGTAATCCTTCAGCCGCAGATTGCTGTCGCAATATTTGTTCATATGCTGAATCGCATGCGCCACGCTCCGCCACCGTCCGCCCGCTGCATCCTCCATCCCGTCGCTCTCGCGCTGAATCTGAACCAGCAGGTACAGCAGACGGGTGATACACAGCATCTCATAATGCGGTCTTTTTTGCATGGTCTGCTCGATGATCTCCTCAAACACAGCAGAAAACTGCTGTTGCGGCGTCAGGGGATAAACCCGTGACGTTTCCAGCGAGATATGCGCAGGGAGCGCCCGACACTGAAAATGAACGTAGTAAAATTCGGCAGTTTTAGTGCCTTGGTAAATGTGGTGCTGTGTCTCGCCCGGGGCAAACAGAATGAACGAGCCTGCATCTGCCGTAACCGTTCCGTCAATGAAAAAGGTTTCCTGTTCCCTTGCCACATAAAACAACAGCCAATCCTCACGTCCGGCGGGACGAAAGATTTCTCTTTGCGGCTTTGCAAAGATATGACCGCAGCTGACGAGCCGCATACCCGCAAGCTCCTCCCTTTGCTCGGCGTAGCTGTTGAATATCATAATCCCTCCACAGCAATATTTCTAAAGTATTTCGCAACATATTCCATTTACTTTTCTTCATTATAGCATTAAAATATAAATATGTCAACAACAAAATGAAAAATAAATGGAGGAAATCAAAATGCCGATCCGAGAAAAATCATTCCGTATAGGCTGCGGAAGATATTTGCAGGAGGTCGGAATCCTGCAAAGCTGCGGCGAGGAGGTAATGCGTGTGGGTCATGCCCCGCTGATCGTCAGCGGCAAAACCGCCTTGCAGCTGACACGGCAACAAATCGAAAGCAGTGTACGTGCGCAATGCCCGCATTATCACATTGAGGAATACCGCGGTACCTGCAATGACGAAAACGCAAGCGTCATGGTACAGCTTGCGCGGCGAGAACGGCTGGACGTCATCATCGGCGTGGGCGGCGGGGTTATGATGGATTTTGCCAAGCTGATCGGGCGCTTTGCGTCTCTCCCTGTCATCAACATTCCCACCTCCTCGGCGACCTGCGCGGCGTACACGCCATTGAGCGTGCGCTACACCCCCGACGGGTGCACTGTGGGCAGCCTGCACCATGAGCGCGAGGTGGATGCCGTTCTGGCGGATCCCGCAATCATCGCGACACAACCGACGAGACTCTTGCTGTCGGGCGTATTCGATGCACTGGCAAAATTCGTGGAAATCAAGCAACGCTACCGTGAAGGCGGTGACTGCCCCCTCGGACTCGACTTTGCCTATGAGATGTCAAAGTACTCCTTCCGTCTGCTGTCCGAAAAAACCGCAACTTGCATTGCCGATTTGCAGGCGGGAACCGTCTCCGCGGATTTCGAAAGTCTTGTTTTTACAACAATTGCCGCCACGGGCGTCATCAGCGGAATCGCGCGCGGCTCTAATCAGTGTGCCCTCGCGCACAAATTCTACGAGATCACGCGCAAGCTGTTCAACCGACAGGCACTTCCCTATCTCCACGGCGAAATCGTGGGCGTAGGTCTGCTTCTGCAAAATCGATTCAACAGTGAAACGGAGAAAAACGGTGAACTGTTGGAGCTGATGCGGCGACATGGAATGCCCCACCGTGTAACCGACGTGGGTGTCCCGTGTACCGAGGAAAGCTTTTGCGAATACTACAACCGTCTACGGGACAGCAGTGCGATTGACGAGACCAATGCAGACGAATGCGCACGGCTCAACGCGGCATTGCGATATCTTTGGGAGATGGATTAAGGTCTCTATTTTTGTCAAAATCTCTTTACTTTCCTGTGCCGATATGCTATAATAGAGGCAGGAAGGGAGTGATTGAATGCGGGAAATTAAGGACAGCGCGCAGGAGCTGATCGACAACTATGCGGATGCGCTTGCACAAAATGGCATCCGACTCGCCGTTTCCAAACGGTATTTTGAGTCAACCGTGAGAGAGCGCAACAGCTCCGCAAATACGGGCGGCGTTATCCTGAACGTTATCGACAGAGCCCTGGACAAAAAACGGGAAGAAAAAAGCTATCACTATCAAAGAAACCAATATCATTCTCTTGTCCTGACCGTACTCCCCACCGATTCACGCACTGTGACAAAAGGCCGTTGCAAGGAATACGCTTTCCTGCTACGCAAGCTGGAGCGCCCGCATATCGGTGTGGAACCGCAAAAAAAGTGTTACGAGGAACAAAAAATTCTGCGCAAGGTCGAAAAACGGATCCTGAAAATTATCCAAAAAGCAGAAACACATCCAACCGTCAAGGTATGTCGGGATACGTGGCGGGACGCGTTGCGTTATACATCAGCAGCCAAATACGGTTATAAAACCACAATTCTCGGAAAAGATTACAGCTTCTGGGATATTCTCTTTGCAGGTCTTGCCGGTCTATGCACGATCGCTTTCGTTTTTACGGCATGGCTGATTTTTCAATTGTTCCAAGCATTATGATAAAAAGAGCAGGAAATGCCCCTGCTCTTTTTTGTGTGCCTTTACTTCTTCAAGGTACCCGTCAACCCGATGACACCGTCAACCACCATCAGAATACCGACGATGATGATCATGATGTCAAGCCCGTTACCGAATGCCAGCAACAAGCCGACAACGATGGTAAGCACCGGGAAAACAAGATCAAGCGCATTCTTGTTCTTTCTCTGCAGAACTTCGACCAGTGCAACGATGCCCTTGATCGCAATCAGAATACCGAGTACAAGCAAAACGATTGCCGTTGCCACCCAACCGAGTACTAGAATTGCGATACCGATGATAAGGCTGATCGCGCCGCCCGTCCAGTTCTGCTTGAGCAGATCCAGTATGCCGCTGACCATGAAAAAAATTCCCGCAATGGTCATCGCCCAACCCAGCGTCTGGGAACGGAAGATGATCAAAAGCGCGCCGATGATGATGTACAACAAGGAAGAAAACATCTCAGAATTGTTTTTCTTTGCCATGAATAGATACTCCTTTCTTTTATTTCATCATTATTATACTGCATTTTTTTGTCGAATGCAAGAGGAGAATGAAAAAAAATATGAAAAAATCTTTCAGGATCGGAATCGACAGCTCCGTGCTTTTTGGATTCCGATACTGCTCCTTACAAATCGCGCAGCATCATTGACATTTTTTCAGACGCTCCGGCAAAAGGCTCAACGCAAGCAAGGTCTGTGACGGCACGTAAAACGCCCAAGCAAGATCAAAACCTGGATGAATGATGCTCCAAATAAAGGAATCCTCCGGGATCGCCAGATACGCATCCAGGCAGGAAAGCCCGATGAGCGTATCGCAACAGACAAACAGCAAAAGCCCGATGACAAAAACATGCGACCGTTCTCTTTGCAAACATGCAAAGACGATATTGGTCAGCAGATTCACATAATAAAACATCGACACAAGTGCCACTGCGTCGGCACCGTCACCGAGCACAAGCAACGTCAGAAGAATTACTATCGCCGATGCCAGACCGCGGCAGATCAGGTGCCACGTGCGGCGTTTTTTGTTCCCGTCGGCAAAATACAGCCTTGCGAAATATGCCAGTTGCGTCACCGAGAACAACAGCATGGCGGGCAATTGCTGACGTTTCTCCGCCAAAACCAAAAAATAATCGGCACAAACCGTGCAAATCAAACCCAGCTGCGTAAACGCATAGGATTTGGAGCGCTCGCAAAACAGAGTACAGAACAGACAGGCAATTACGACCGAAGTATACGACAGAATACGTACCGCCTCCCCCGGCGCGGTCTGCAGCAGGAAGCCAAGAATACTCTCTGTCAGGGCAAAAAACGCCGATGCAGCAAGCAAACTCGTTTTGTTTGTTACCATATCTGCTCCCTCATGTCCCGTCGGTCAGTATTTGTGACACAAGCATTTCACCCGTCATACCGCAGATATACGCATCCGCGTCAATAAAAAGCAGCGTTTTTTCAAGCATGTCAAGCGTTTTTCCTCTGATGAGCGCCTCCAGCTCCTCGATGGGGTTGTTTGAGAAAAAGTCCCCGCAAATGCGCACATCCTGCACAGTCTTATTGGACATCTCCATAAAAATCTCCACTCCGCCAAACGGATACCGCCGCTTTCTGACCACGCTATAGCGGGCAATCAGCTCCCGCTCGGGGTAAAGCCATTCCGCCGACGCATTTCGTCGGCACAACGCCTCCACCTCCGGGCATACCGGAGGCGCGATGACAGTTGGCTTGTATGCTTGCATCACGTATTGCGAAAGCAGGGCAGAAAGCACCTCTGTGTCGGAAATTTCTGACACGAGCGGCTTCAGATTGGTGACCCTCGCGTGCACCGAGCGAATCGCCTTTGTCCGAAGCTTTTCCTCGTCCACCCGTAACACCGATGACAGCATTTCCAGATCGCTGTCAAACAGGAGAGTGCCGTGATGAAGTGTTTTTCCATTTGCAGAATACTGCGCGTTTCCGGAAAACTTTTTGCCGTCGGTAACTAAATCGTTTCTACCCGACAGCTCGGCACAAATGCCAACACATGCCAGCGCCTCGATAACAGGTGCCGTAAAATATGCAAAATCAAGCGATGTGCCGCGCGCGGCGGAGATAAACGTGTAGTTAAGATTTCCGAGGTCGTGATAAACCGCTCCACCGCCCGTGATGCGGCGCGCAATGTGAATACCTCTTTTTTCGACAGCATCCATATTGATCTCGGCGTAGGCGTTCTGATTTTTACCGATCACCACGGTCGGCTCGTTTTGCCACAGCATGAAGAGATCGTCCGTTGCGTGCAAGAACAGATATTCCTCCACTGCAAGATTGTAGTACGGATCGGTTGTGTTCAGCCTTAAAAAATTCATAGCTCCTCAATATATTCTGTGGGAAAGCTCCGAAGAACTTTCCCACTTTTTGATGATTTGATTATGGAATCAAAGTCCCATCTTTGCTCTCTCTACCTTCTCAATATCGGTAAAGTTGTTCGTGCAAACATGACCGGAGAGGGGCATGATCTTCTCATGCAGCGCATCGATGATCCACTCGGGCTGCGGGAAGAAGCTCTTTTCCAGCTCGAACGCGGGCGTAATCCAGTTGCGGGAGCCGACGACCACCGCGGGACCGTCCAGGTAATCGAAGCACATCTCGGTAATGTTGGATGCCATGTCTCTCATCACGGAGTTTCTCTCGCACGCGTCGCCTACGATCAGGATCTTACCCGTCTTCTTCACGGACTCGATGACCTTCTCATAGTTGAACGGTACGACAGAGCGCGCGTCGATGATTTCGGCGGACACGCCGTATTTCTCTTCGAGGATCTTTGCAGCCTCAAGCGCTCTGTAAAGCACTGCGCCGATGGTCAGGATGGTTACGTCCTTACCCTCGCGCTTGATATCGGGCTCGCCCATGGGGATTGCGAAGTGACCCGTGGGAACGCCGTCCTTTACGAATTCCTCACCGATACCGTAAATTCTCTGCGACTCAAAGAATACAACGGGGTCGGTTCCGTCGAGCGCAGAGGTCATCAAGCCCTTTGCATCGGTAGGCGTTGCGGGGAATACAACCTTCAAACCGGGGATGTGCGCGCAGAGTGCTGTCCAGTCCTGAGAGTGCTGTGCACCGTACTTGGAGCCGACGGACACACGCAGAACGATGGGCATCTTGAGAATACCTGCACTCATTGCCTGCCATTTAGCCATCTGGTTGAAGATTTCATCACCTGCACAACCAATGAAGTCAGCGTACATCAATTCAACGATTGCACGACCGCCGCACATTGCGTAGCCGACTGCCGAGCCGACGATCGCGGACTCGGAAATGGGAGAGTTGAAGAAACGATGATAAGGAACAGCCTCGGTCATCTTCTTGTAAACACCGAAAGCACCGCCCCAGTCACGGTTATCCTCACCGTAAGCGATGAGCGTGGGATCGTCGTAGAACTTGTCGATAATCGGCTCGAAAAGACCGTCGCAGATGTTGTACATCTTCATCTTGGAAACGGGCTTGCCGTTCGCATCGGTTGCGGTACGGGTCTTACCTGCGATTTCCTTGACACGGGGGCACTCTTCCTTGGGCATCAGCATCTCTGCCTCGCGAGAGGGATCCATGCTCTTGACGTTCTGGTTGGAGAACATGATAGAAGAAATTGCATCGGGCTCCTTGTTCAGATCCATACGAGGCGAGATCTCGTCGTTGATCGCGAGCTTCATGATCTCGGTCATACGGTTCGTGATCTGCTCGTGCAAGGTTACAAACTCGTTTTCGGTTGCAACGCCGCCCAGGATCAGCTTGGTCTTGAACGCAAGGATCGGGTCAGCTGCCTTCCAAGCGTCGATCTCCTCCTGCGTACGGTAGGTCGAGGAGTCGGAGGGAGAGTGACCGGAAACACGGTAGGTTACCACATCAAGCAGTGCGGGACCCTTGCCCTCGAGAAGCAGCTTCTTCTTGCGGGTCACAGCATCGATGACTGCCAGCGGATCGTAACCGTTGACACGCTCTGCGTGCATCTGGCTGGGATTGAAGCCCGCCCCCAGACGTGCAGCCATATCAAAGCCCATGGTCTCGCCACGGGTCTGACCGCCCATACCGTAGTGGTTATTGAATACGTTGAACAGGATCGGCATACCGCCGTCGCTGAACTTGCCGTCCATACCCCAGAGCTTTGTGATCTGGTCCATGGATGCAAAGTTGAGCGCCTCCAGCACGGGACCGCGACCTGTAGCACCGTCACCGCAGTTGGAGATGATAATACCGGGCTTGTGGTTGGATCTCTTATACAGAGCCGCGCCGAGTGCGATAGGTGCGGATGCACCGACGATCGCGTTGTTGGGCATCAAGCCGAAGGGAATGAAAAATGCGTGCATGGAGCCGCCGAGACCGCGGTTGAAGCCGGTCTTCCGTGCGAAAATCTCCGCCAATGCACCGTAGAGCAGGAAGTTGATTGCCAGCTCCTTGATGTTTCCGCCTGCATTCATGTGCTTCTCGACAACCGAAAGAACCGAACCGTCGAGGAACTCCTTCATGACGTCGTAAAGCTCCTTATCGTTGAGCTTGTGAATGGAGGACAGACCCTTTGCAAGAATTTCGCCGTGGCTACGGTGAGATCCGAAGGAAAAGTCGTTGATATCCAGGCAGTAAGCCTCACCGACAGCAGACGCCTCCTGACCGATGGACAGGTGCGCAGGACCGGGGTTGTTGTACTTTACGCCATTGTATTCGCTCTTGACCTTAACCTCATTGAGCATGGTCTCGAACTCACGGATGATCGCCATATCGCGATAGATCCGCATCATATCCTCCTTGGAGTAGATCTTCAGCTCCTCCTTGAGGGTCTTGTTGTACTGACATACGGGAATGTCGTCAAAGTGGATATACCCTGCCTCAAAGGCCTTTGCGGGATCGACATATTGACTCTTAGGCATTTTACTGATCTCCTTTTATTTATTTACGTAAATTGATTTACAGGAACATAGCTTCCCTGATGACCTCGCAAACCGTGGGATGCGGGAACACCAGCTTCTGCACGTCGGCTACGCGCATTTCAGTCTCTACCATCATAGCTGCGCCGTAGATGATCTCGGATGCGTAGCTTCCGATCATGTGTACGCCGATGATGTTGTGATGCTGATTATCGGTGATGATCTTGACAACACCGTTTCCGTGCTCGTTCTCGGCGATGTAGCGTCCGCTGTATTTCAGCGTAACGGTCTGTACAGAGGCATCCAACCCCTTTTCCTTAACCGACTCGGCCGTCTCTCCGACCGACGCAACCTCGGGATTGGTATAGATCACTGCGGGAATGGAATTGTAATTGATGCGATCCTTCTTACCGAGAATATTGTTGATGCAGACCTCGCCCTCACGGTATGCGGTGTGCGCCAGCATGGACTTGCCGTTGACGTCACCTGCCGCCCAAACACCGGGAACATTTGTCTTGCCGTATTCGGTGGTCACGATCGCGCCGCGCTCCAGCTTGAGCCCGATGTTCTCGCATCCCAGACCTGCCGTTCTCGGACGGCGACCAATGGAAACAAGTGCGTAATCACAATCAAGAGCGACGGTCTTGCCATCCTTTTCATAGGATACAGCCTTGTCCTTGATGGAGGTTACGCGCGCACCGAGGATAAATTCCACGCCGCGTGCGGCATATTCCTTCTGCAGCATCGTGGAAATCTCACGGTCGGTCGCACCTGCGATGTGGTCCATCATCTCTACGACATAGACCTTGGAGCCGACCGAATTGAAATAAGAAGCCATCTCCAGACCGATGACACCACCGCCGACGATGACGATCGTCGAGGGAATCGCCTGCAGATCCAAAACCTCACGGTTGGTCAATGCAAAGCCCGACTTCAAAGAATCCGCAAGTCCGTCGATGGGCGGAAGTGCCGCGGACGAGCCGGTGCAAATCAGGAGCTGCTTGCCGACGTATTCCTTATCACCTGTGGTGATGACAAATCCGTCTGCATTTCTTTCCTTGATCACGCCGGATGCGCTGACGACCTCAACGCCTGCCTTCTTCAGTTTCGCGCCGACACCCGACACCAGCTGCTTGACGACCTTGTTCTTACGATTGACAATGAACGCATGGTCGATGGAAGCGTCCGCGAATTTCACACCGTAATCCGCGCCGTGCTTTGCGTAATCGTAAATCTTTGCGGAATACAGAAGGGTTTTCGTGGGGATACAGCCCTCGTTCAGACAAACGCCGCCGAGTGCTCTTTCTTCGATCACGAGCGTTTTCAGTCCTGCGTGACCTGCACGCTCCGCAGCGTTATAGCCTGCGGGACCGCCGCCCAGAACAATCAGATCATACATATTTATTACCTCCGATCATTTGGTCAGAAGCAGATCGAAGTTCTCCAGCGCGAAGCAGAGCTCCTTGAGGAACTTCGCCGCGGGAGCACCGTCGAGTGCTCTGTGGTCAAAGGTCAGGGACAGACCCATTGCGGGATAGGTAACGTCCTCGCCGTTGACTTCCTTGATACGCTTGGTGATGTTACATACACCGAGGATACCGGTCTGAGGAGGATTGATAACAGGCGTGAAACTCTCGATACCGAGCGAGCCGAGGTTGGTGACCGTGAAGGTACCGCCCTTGAGCAGATCGGGATTGATCGTACCGCTCTGTGCCGCGGTAATCACCGTCTTTGCTGCCTTCGAAAGCTCGTTGAGGGACATCTTCTCCGCGCCGAATACAGTGGGAACCATCAGTCCTCTTTCGGTATCCACGGCAACGCCGAGGTTGACCGTGTTGAAATATCTCATGGTATCGTCAAGATAGTGTGCGTTGAGCGTCTTGTGGTTCAGCAGTACGCGAGAGACAGCAAAGAGCACCATATCGTTGAGCGTGATATTGCCCAGTCCCATCTTCTCGGCCCCCGCCTTGAGAGACGCGCGGAATGCCATGAGCTTGGTTGCGTCGAAGGACGCATTGAGGGTCAGCTGTGCCATGTTTGCAAGAGAATCGTGCATCGATTTCGCAATCACCTTGCGGATATTGGGGAGCTTGACGTCCTCGTAAGCCGCTACGGGTGTTGCGGAAGCCGCCTCTGCGGCAACAGGTGCTTCTGCTACCGCAGGAGCATTCAGATCGCCAAGTACGACCTTGCCGTTGATGCCACTTCCCTCCATAGCCACGGAATAGCCTTCCTTTGCGGCGGGGGACACGGTCAGACCCAAATCTACCAGGCGCTGTACATCGCGCTCGATGATGCGTCCGTTGGGCCCCGTGGGAACAGCCTTTAACAGATCGGCATGCGTTTTTTCTGCAAGCAAACGTGCGCGCGGGGAAATTGCACGGATATCGGTCGCCACAGCAGTTGCGGTGGGCTCTGCCACGGGAGTAGCCGCCTGTGCAGCAGGAGCTACGGCGGGAACTTCTGCAGGAGCTACAGCAGCAGTCTCCTCTTCCTTGGGAACGAACGCCGAGATGTCCTCGCCATCCTGACCGATGACACAAACGTTTTCGAGACAGGGGACGTCGTCACCCTCCTCACGGAAAATCGCGAGCAGCTTCCCAGACTCGGGAGCCGGCTCGTCGAAGGAGGATTTATCGGTCTCGTAGGAGAACAGCGTTTCTCCCTTTTCGACCATGTCGCCTACCTTTTTGTTGAAAGCGGTAATGATACAGCTCTCAACGCTTTGTCCCTGACGGGGCATGATAACAACTGTTGCCATTTTTCAAATCCTTTCGCTTCGGTAGTAATGTTCTTCACCGCCGTTGCACGGCGGAAGCTTCAATCGTTTCTATTGTACCATCATTTTCCCCTTTTGTCAATGTTTTTTGAAAAATAATCGAAATTCTTTGCACTTCGCCCCATCGCATTGCTCTCACGGCACATTTTTGCCGATTGTTTTTTACTTTGAATCGCCTTTTTCGACATAACTTTACATAGATTTTACAATTTTCCGATAAAAAACTTGACATTCTCTTGATAAAATCTAAAGTGGGTAATTTCGAGTCCTTCGAACAATCCCCAAAATATCAATTCTATGTAAAACAAAGGAGACAAAATGGAAGCATTCTTAAACGACTATCTCATCAAAATGATTCTCCCCTTGATCGGTGGTCTGTGCCTATTCCTCTTCGGTATGAACACCATGGGCGAGTCACTCGAGCGCCGCGCGGGCGGTGCACTCCGCTCTCTGCTCGGTAAGCTCACCACCAACAAATTCGCAGGCTTTCTGACAGGGCTCGGCGTGACCGCGGTCATCCAAAGCTCGTCCGCCACCACCGTCATGGTCGTCGGTTTCGTCAACTCGGGAATTATGACGCTCAAGCAGGCAATCAACGTCATTATGGGCGCAAACGTTGGTACCACCGTCACCGCGTGGATTTTGAGTATGGCGGGCATCGAGGGTAGCGTCTGGCTCAACCTGCTCAAGCCCACCTCCTTCACCCCCGTCCTTGCCGTAATCGGTATTATCATGTGCATGTTCACCAAGGACAGCAAAAAGAAGGACACCGGTACGATCCTGCTCGGCTTTGCAACGCTGATGTTCGGAATGGACATGATGTCGGGCGCGATGAAGCCCTTGGGAGAGATGGAATGGTTCCAGAATCTCTTTATTATGTTTGAAAACCCGATTCTCGGTCTGCTTGCAGGTGCAATTCTCACCGCAATCATCCAATCCAGCTCCGCATCCGTCGGTATCCTGCAGGCACTGGCGCAAAGCACGGGACTTTCTTTTGGTGCTGCAATCCCAATCATCATGGGTCAGAATATCGGTACCTGTATTACCGCAATTCTCTCCTCCGCAGGCACGACCAAGAATGCCAAGCGTGCCGCATTGGTGCACCTTTCCTTTAACGTCATCGGTGCCGTTTCGCTTCTGGTGGTATTCACCGTTGTCAAAACGGTATTCGCTTCGACGCTGTCTCCCCTTTTGGCAACCAATGCATCGGCATTCGGCATTGCGATCGCACACTCCGCATTCAATATCCTTTGTGTGCTGATCCTGCTCCCGATATCCTCCCTCTTGGAAAAGCTCGCGATCAAGCTCATCCCCGATGCAAAGACCCCCGAGGCAGTGTCCGAGCTCGACGAGCGTCTCCTGGCTACCCCCGCACTCGCACTGGAGCGTTGCCACGTTCTGACCATGGAAATGGCAGAAACATCAAGCAATTCCATCCTGCTCTCGCTTGACTCTCTGGACAATTACAATGAAGACACGGCAAAGAGAATCCGTGAGGCTGAAGACTTGACCGACCACTACGAGGATATTCTCAGCACCTATCTTGTCAAGCTGGGCGGTCACAGCATCGGTGAAGCGGAAAGTGCCGAGGCAACCGAGCTACTCAAGCTGATCGGTGATTTCGAGCGCATTGCCGACCACTCTGTCAACGTACTGGAATCCGCAGAGGAGCTACGCGAGAAAGGCTTGCAGTTCTCCAAAAATGCGCAGAATGAGCTCACCGTACTCAAACAGGCGGTTCGTGAGATCGTGGATCTGACAATGTCTGCGCTCACCACGGGTGATTTGGCCATTGCCGCAAAAGTCGAGCCGCTCGAGCAGATCATTGACGATCTCAAGGAGGAGCTCCGTACCCGCCACATCGTCCGTCTCAGCCAGGGCAACTGCTCGATCGAGGTGGGCTTTGTATGGTCCGATCTGCTCACCAACCTTGAGCGCGTGTCCGACCACTGCTCCAATATCTCTGCTTGCATCATCGATACAGCACACAACAACCTCAATCTGCACGAATCCACAAGAACGGTACATCAAAACGATACCTTCTATGCGGAGCAGCTCGAGGAATACAAAAAGCAGTATCAGCTCGCATAGGCAATTGCACCAACCTGATGGTGCAATTGCCCGTCAGAAAATTCGTCAAACAAACCAAATGGAAGCTAGCAATCGTGGATCTATTGCCAATGAAATTGTGCAGGTTGGCGGAATTTATGCAAGCAAGTGTGTCGTCATGGCTTTGTACGGTATTGTCTATAAATAAAATCATCGGATCGCTTCCGAATGCATGCGCGCGTTCGGAAGCGGTCCACTTTTTACATTTTCTTTTCAATCCTCCTCAACTTTTTACCAATTTTTTATGTAAGAACGGTAAAAAACTTGATGTGATGTGGCTATAATAAGGGTGTACCGAATCCAAAAAGAAAAGAGGTAAAAAAATCATGAAAAAAACAGTTTCGGTCATTCTTGCACTTCTGATACTCCTCGCTTGCATTTCCTGCGGTAGCGCAAACGATGATCAGATCACCGTCATTACACGTGAGGCAAGCTCGGGCACACGCGGCGCATTCGTCGATCTGTTCGGCATCGAGGAGATCATTGCCACGGCAGAGGTAACGCAATCCACAACCGTTATGATGACCTCGGTGGAAACCAACGCATCCGCCATCGGCTACATTTCGCTCGGCTCGCTCAACGACAGCGTCAAAGCGCTTAAGATTGACGGTGTGGAGGCATCTGTGGCAAATATCAAAAACGGAAGCTACAAGGTCTGTCGTCCGTTTAATATCGCAACCATGGGAGAACGCAATACGCTGACTGAGGATTTTATCAAATTCATTATGAGCACCGAGGGTCAGGCAGTCGTGGAGGAAAACGGCTATATGAGCAAGGGCAACAACGGCACATACACCGCCGCAAACACAAACGGTAAGATTGTAGTCGCTGGTTCCTCCTCGGTCAAGCCACTCATGGATAAACTCAAGGAGGCATACGTTGCACTCAACCCCAATGCAATCGTTGACATTATGCAATCCGATTCCTCCGCAGGAATGGCAAGTGTTGCGGATGGGCTTTGCGACATCGGTATGGCATCCCGCGAGCTGAAGAGCAGTGAGCTGGAAAAAGGATTGACCGCTCTTGCAATCGCAATGGACGGCATTGCCGTGATCGTCAACAAAAACGCATCCGTCTCCAACCTTTCCGCCGAGCAAGTAAAGAGCATCTACACGGGCGAGATCACGCTGTGGTCCGAGTTCGCCAAATAATATGATTTTCCGCAAACCGCAAACGGAGCCCCCGTTTGCGTTTGTATCATGACATCCACAACCAAAGGAGCCGTAATGATATATGATAGCAAAATATAAAGAGCCCGCCATGCGGCTCGTATTCCTGTTCTGTGCCTGCATCTCGATCCTTGCGGTGGTACTCATCTGCATCTTTCTGTTTGTTCAGGGCTTCCCCGCAATGGCAAATATCGGTCCTTTCAAATTTCTGTTCGGAAGTACATGGGATCCTGACGCTTCAAAATTCGGCATCCTGCCAATGATCATCGGAAGCATCTACGTCACGGCAGGTGCGATCCTGTTCGGTGTCCCCATCGGTCTGCTTTGTGCAACCTTTCTGGCAAAATTCTGCCCGCAGCCCCTGTACCGCATACTCAAGCCCGCTATCAATCTTTTGGCGGGCATCCCCTCGGTCGTGTACGGCTTTTTCGGATTGGTCGTCATCGTCCCCGCGATGCGTCAGTTCTTCGGCGGCAGCGGAAAAAGCGTTCTGACCGCCTCGCTGATGCTGGGCATTATGATCCTTCCAACCATCATCAACGTTTCCGAATCCGCCATCCGCGCTGTGCCGCAAAGCTATTACGAGGGCTCGCTTGCGCTGGGTGCCACACATGAGAGAAGCGTATTTCACGTCTGCCTCCCCGCGGCAAAATCGGGAATTATGGCCGGCATCATCCTTGGTGTGGGCAGAGCCATGGGCGAGGCTCTGGCAGTCAGCATGATCGCCGGAAACCAACCGGTAATTCCGGAAAGCATTTTTGCCGGCGTACGTACGCTGACCGCTAATATTGTATTGGAAATGGGATATGCGGAGGGTCTTCATAAGGAAGCCCTGATCGCAACCGCCGTTGTACTCTTCATTTTCATTCTCATCATCAACGTATCGTTTTCACTCGCAAAAAAGAAGAAAGGATAACGCATCATGGAAACAGCAATCAACCGTCTGACGCTTCGCAACAAATTGCGCACCTACAAAAAACACCCCGTGTCGCTTATCATGTTTCTTCTCACCGTGCTGGCCGCACTGGTCACCGTGCTGGTCTTTGTCGCATTGATCGGTTACATTCTCATCAAGGGAATCCCTCACCTCTCTCCCCGCCTGTTCGAGTGGGAATACAACACCGAAAACGTTTCCATGATGCCAGCCATCATCAACACCCTCACCGTAACGGGACTTTCGCTGTTAATCGCCGTACCGTTCGGTGTGTTTTCCGCAATTTATCTTGTGGATTATGCAAAGCGCGGAAATCAGCTCGTCAGCCTCATCCGCCTGACTACCGAAACGCTTGCGGGCATCCCCTCGATTGTCTACGGTCTGTTCGGATATCTGATGTTCAATGTCACGCTCCGCATGGGCTATTCTCTTCTCTCGGGCGCCTTGACACTCGCCATCATGGTCCTCCCGACCATCATGCGTACCACCGAGGAAGCACTTCTTGCGGTTCCGGATTCCTACCGTGAGGGAAGCTTTGGTCTTGGTGCAGGGCGCTTGCGCACCGTATTCAGAATCGTTCTTCCCTCTGCAATGCCGGGCATTATGTCGGGAATCATCCTTGCCATCGGACGAATCGTGGGCGAAACGGCGGCGCTGATCTACACAGCAGGCACAGTCACCGGCGTTGCCACCGATCTCTTTACCTCGGGATGCACGCTGTCGGTACACCTGTATGTCCTGCTTTCCGAAGGATTTTATACCAATGAAGCCTATGCCACTGCGGTAATTCTTTTGATCCTTGTGGTGATGATCAACGCTCTCTCAACTCTGGTGACCCAAAAAGCAGCTTCGAAAGGAGGCACAACATGAACAATTCAAAAATCGAAGTCAAAAATCTGGATCTGTGGTACGATAAATTTCAAGCCTTGAAGCACATCAATCTCTCACTTCCCGCTAACCGCATCACCGCCTTTATCGGTCCTTCGGGGTGTGGAAAATCCACCCTGCTTAATGCCTTTAACCGTATGAACGACCTCGTGGAGGGGTGCCGCATCACGGGCGAGGTCACTCTGGATAATCAAAACATCTACGGGGATATGGATGTCAACGACCTTCGTCGCCGCGTCGGCATGGTCTTTCAAAAGCCCAACCCGTTTCCGATATCGATCTACGACAACATCGCCTACGGTCCACGCACGCACGGCATTCACTCCAAGTCAAAGTTGGATGAAATTGTGGAGCACTCTCTCAAAAACGCCGCCATCTGGGAGGAAACCAAGGATCAACTGAAAAAAAGCGCCCTTGCCATGTCGGGCGGTCAACAGCAACGTCTTTGCATCGCGCGCGCCCTCGCGGCAAGTCCCGAGGTGCTTTTGATGGATGAACCGACCAGCGCCCTCGACCCCATTTCCACCTCAAAAATCGAGGAGCTTGTGCAGGAATTGAAAAAGAAGTACACAATCATTATGGTGACGCACAATATGCAGCAGGCGGTACGCGTTTCCGACAAGACCGCATTCTTCCTGTTGGGTGAGGTTGTGGAGTTCGGGGATACCGAGCAGATTTTTTCCAATCCGTACGATAAACGCACGGAGGATTATATTACGGGGAGGTTCGGATAATGAGGACAAGGTTCGATCAACAGCTTGACGCGCTGAATACAGAGCTGGTTACGATGGGTACGCTGTGCGAAAACGCAATTTCCATGGCAATCAAGGCACTCATCGATGGCGACAGTGATCTGCGTGAGCGCGTTTATTCCGTCGCTGCGGAGGCATCGCAAAAGGAGCGCGACATTGAGCGCATCTGTATGAAACTATTGCTCCAACAGCAGCCCGTGGCAAAGGATCTGCGTACAATTTCCTCGGCGCTGAAAATGATCTACGATATGGAACGCATCGGCATTCTCGCCTCCGACATTGCGGAAATCTCACAATTTGTCCGCTATACCGACATCGATGACGGCATTCAATTAAAGAATATGACGGTTGCCGCCATCAAGATGGTGACCGACAGCATTGAGGCATTTGTCAAAAAAGATCTGCCGCTTGCGGAAAGCGTAGAGCTTTACGATGACGTCGTGGACGATTATTTTGACGAAATCAAGCGGGCGTTAATCGAAACAATTACAGAGCACAGAGCGCACAGTGAAGCGTGCATCGATCTTCTCATGATCGCCAAATATCTGGAAAAAATCGGTGATCATGCGGTCAACATTGCGGACTGGGTCATCTATTCTCTCTCGGGACGACACAAGCAATAAAAAACGGGAAAGTCCATAGTGGGCTTTCCCGTTTTTTGAATTGATATTCAATTACTGAATCTCTGCAAAGTACTTAATGGTGCGAACCATCTGGCTGGTGTAGGAGTTCTCGTTGTCGTACCAAGAAACAACCTGTACCTGATAGGTGTCGTCATCGATCTTTGCAACCATGGTCTGGGTTGCATCGAACAGAGAACCGTAGGTAATGCCGATAACGTCGGAAGAAACGATCTCATCGGTGTTGTAGCCGAAGGAATCGGAAGCAGCAGCCTTCATAGCAGCGTTGATGCCTTCCTTGGTGATATCCTTGCCCTTCACAACAGCTACCAGGATGGTGGTGGAGCCGGTGCAGGTAGGAACTCTCTGTGCAGAGCCGATCAGCTTGCCGTTGAGCTCGGGGATAACCAGACCGATTGCCTTTGCAGCACCGGTGGAGTTAGGAACGATGTTCTGTGCGCCTGCACGTGCACGGCGGAGGTCACCCTTTCTGTGGGGGCCGTCCAGAATCATCTGGTCGCCAGTGTAAGCGTGAACGGTGGTCATGATACCGCTCTGGATAGCTGCGTAGTCGTTGAGAGCCTTAGCCATAGGAGCGAGGCAGTTGGTCGTGCAGGATGCAGCAGAGATGATCTTGTCATCAGCTGTAAGGGTCTTCTCGTTTAC
>JAFTPJ010000124.1 GCA_017463405.1 Clostridia bacterium | reverse complement strand
TGATACAATCGGATTTTTCTGCCATTTCACGCAGAACGTTTGCTTGTTCAGTATAAACGGCTGTATATTGCTTCAGCATAAAATCGGAGCCTGCCGTGTGGTGCACGTGTTGCAGAGTACGTCCGATGGTAATGGGGAAGAATACGCCGGCGCGCTGTTCTACGATCTGATGTACGTAGCTTTCTGCCAATTGCGTACGCTTGGCAATTTCCTCAATAATCTCCTTATCGTAATATGCGTAACCCAAAAGCTCGGAAAGGCGTTTTCCAAGTTCGCGACCTCCACTTCCGAATTCGCGGCCGATGGTAATGATCTGATTCATAATGTTCCTCCCGAAAAGTGTCAAATGCTTTTCCAATTTTCTGATTCCGTTTTTATTATACACTTTTTTTGGCGTTTTGTCAAGAGAATCCTTTCATTTTTATCCAAAAACTGTTTGAAATATCAAACAAGCTATGCTTGAATTGTAAGAAAGACTTGTGTTTTCGGTAATTTTATGGTATAATAGCGGCAAAGATCACGAAAGGGGATTATCGATATGTATATTTGGTTGCTCTATGCTTATGCGGGGATCTCTCTGATTGCTTTGGTAGCGTACGGTGCCGATAAATGGCGTGCGAAACGGAATCGCCGCCGAACGCCGGAATCTGTTCTTCTCGGTCTCGGCTTTTTCGGTGGCAGTGTCGGCGCATTGCTGGGGATGAGTCTGTTCCGTCACAAAACCCGCCACTGTTATTTCTGGGCGGTCAATCTGCTCGGACTCATCTGGCAGGCGGGCGTTCTTCTATGGCTGTGGAAGGGCGGAGTCCGGTTATTTTAAAGCTTCCTTCAGGGTTGCAAGAGCGCTTTTTTCAATGCGCGACACGTAGGAGCGCGAGATGCCGAGCGCCTGCGCAATTTCTCTTTGCGTTCTGGCACGGATCCCGCCCAAGCCGTAGCGCATCATCAGAATCTGCTTTTCGCGCGGAGTGAGCAATCGGTCGATGCATTGCAGCATTTTATCGGTGGTGATCTTGCGGTCGATCTCCTCGGCAATGTCCTCCTCGGAGCAGACCACGTCAATATATGTCAGCGGATTTCCGTCGCGGTCCACATCAATCGTTTCATTGATCGAGACCTCGGCGGAAAGCTTTTTTTGCGATCGGAAGTGCATCAGAATCTCGTTTTGAATACATTTTGCGGCATAGGTCGCAAACCGCGCACCATTGTGAATATTGAAGGTATCCACGGCTTTGATCAGTCCGATGGTGCCGATGGAAACCAGATCCTCCGGATTCTTTGCGCTTGAATAATATTTTCTTACGATGTGGGAAACCAGTCGGAGATTGTGCAAAATCAGCTTTTGCCGCGCTTCCTCGTCGCCCTGCTCGGAGCACAGAAAATATTCTTTTTCTTCACCATCCGACAGTGGCGGCGGGAAATTTTGCGGCATTCCGATTCCAAGAATCATGTGGAGCGCCTTCGTTAAAAATGCAAATAAGGTGGTCAGCATGTTCAATCCTCCCGACGGTTGACTGATTTTAATATATGACCGTAAAAGACGTTTCTTGCTTGTACAGAGGAAACATTTTTCGATGATGGAGGATAAAAATTTGCTTTTTTCATTGACACATCACGATTGATGTGATATACTTATTCAGTAAGGATTTGAATCAAAACGAATGGAGACAATCAAAAATGAAACAACTTTTCGGAAATGCAGTGGTAGGGCAGAGCGGCGGTCCCACAGCGGCGATCAATGCGACGCTGGCTGGCGTGATCCGCGGTGTGCAAGCACAGCTCGGTGGCTGTATCGGTACGCTTTACGGAATGCGCAACGGCGTTGAGGGGCTGATGCAGGAAAAATTGATCGACCTTTCCGCATATTTTGACAGTGAGGAGAAGCTTTCTCGGCTGGAGCACACCCCCGCGGCGGCGCTCGGATCCTGCCGTAAAAAGCTACCGAAGATGGGCGAGAACGATGCCTTTTACGAGGATATGATCGCAATCTTCCGCAAATACAACATCCGTTATTTTTTCTACATCGGCGGCAATGATTCCATGGATACCGTGGCAAAGCTTTCGGCATATACGAAGGATCATGACTACGAAATGGTTATCCTTGGCGTACCGAAGACCATCGATAACGACTTGGTCGGTACCGATCATACACCGGGTTTTGGCTCGGCGGCAAAGTACATCGCCGTTACCACACAGGAGATCATTCGTGATTGTGCAGTTTATCAGATTCCCGCAGTGACCATCATTGAGATCATGGGACGCGATGCAGGCTGGCTGACCGCCGCTTCCGCAATCGGACGTGTGGTCAACGGAATTGAGCCGGATCTCGTTTATCTTCCGGAGCGTATTTTTGATCTGCAACGCTTCTTCGCGGACGTACGCGCCGCGCTGGCAAAGCACCCCAATGTCGTGATCGCTGTTTCCGAAGGGATTCGTTTTGCTGACGGACATTACGTAGGTGAGGGCACGCAAACCGGTACTACCGACGCGTTCGGACATGCGTATCTTGCAGGAACAGGTAAAGCGCTGGAGCTTGCCGTCAAGGCGGAGATCGGCTGTAAGGTCCGTTCGATTGAGCTCAATCTCCCGCAGCGTTGCGCGGCACATCTAGCGTCCGGAACCGACCTTTGGGAGTCTGTCAGAACCGGTTGCACAGCAGTCAAGGCGGCGTGTGAGGGTGTGACGAGATGCATGATCACCGCACAGCGTGTCTCCGACGAACCGTACACGATCGAATTTGAACCCAAGGACGTGTCCGAGATCGCCAATAAGATCCGCTACGTGGATGATGCATTCATCAACATGGATAGCAACCATGTGACTGATGCGTGCTGCCATTATTTATTGCCCTTGATACAGGGGGAGGAACACGGATATTACGAAAACGGATTGCCGAATCATCTGATTTTCGACTGACCGTTCATGTTCTAAAAATGCCTTCTTGATCGTACATTGTTAACGATCTTACAAAGGAGGCATCAGAATGGAACGTGTCATGATCGTGGTCGGAACACGACCCGAGGCGATCAAGCTTTGTCCCTTGATCCGTGAGCTGAAAAAAAGAGGACGTTGGGAGATATTGGTCTGCTCCACGGGGCAGCACCGTGCAATGCTGGACAGTGCCATGGAGGCATTTGGCGTGCGTCCCGACTTCGATCTGGACGTGATGCGTACGGGGCAGACTCTTTCAAGCGCTACAGCGAGAATATTAAAGGGAATGGACGAGATATTGGCAGCCGAAAAGCCGTCCCTGGTTATGGTGCAGGGAGATACGACGACGGCGTTTGCCGCCGCGCTCTCTGCATTTCACCGCAGGATTCCGATCGGACATGTGGAAGCGGGGCTTCGCACCTATCACATGGATTCGCCGTTCCCGGAGGAATTTCACCGTGAGGCGATCTCTTTGATGGCCAGCTATCATTTTGCGCCGACGGTAACGGCGAAGAAGAATCTTGTCAAGGAGGGGAGACGGGAGTCCTCAATCCATATCACGGGAAACACGGTCGTGGATGCGTTGCGCATTACCTTGACGGAGGGAAAGCCGATGCGCGAGATTCCACTTCCGCGTGACGCGCGCTTGTTGCTGTTCACGGCACATCGACGTGAAAATCACGGAGCACCGATTCGTGGAATGCTACGTGCGATCAAACGCCTTGTGGAAACCTGTCCCGATGTTGTTGCCGTATGTCCGTTGCATCATAATCCGGAGGTGCGTGCCGCGGCAAATGAAATTTTGCGGAATGTTCCGCGCATTATGATGATTGAGCCGCCCGAAATCGTAACCTTTCACCACCTGCTCTCTCATGCCTACCTGGTGATTACCGATAGCGGTGGGATACAGGAGGAGGCGGTTGCCCTTGGGATTCCGACGTTGGTGACCCGCTTTTCCACCGAGCGAACTGAGGGAATCCGTGCAGGTGTTTTGCGTCTGGCAGGAACCGACGAGGAGGGAATCTTTGCTCTGGGACAACGGCTTCTGGATCCCAAATCGGAGGAATACCTGCTGATGAAAAAGCCGTCCGCCGTTTTCGGAGACGGAAAGGCGAGCGCGCGGATTGCTGATTTTTTGGAGAAGAACCTATAACAATTGTACAAAAAATGGATAAAAAATGAATTTGAAAAGGAAGGAGCAGAACATGTTTTTTTTGAAAACGGAAATCAAAATCGGGAGCGCGAGTGCGCCCCTTCGTTGCTACATTCCGGACGGTGCGCCGCACGGACTCTATCTGAACAATCGCCCCGCTATGATTGTCTTTCCGGGCGGCAGTTACGCCCAAACGTACGAGGGGGAGGCAGAACCGATCGCACTGGAATACGTCGCATCAGGTTTTTGTGCGTTTGTTCTGAATTACAGTGTCAAGCCCGCGGTTTTCCCGCAGGCGCTTCTGGAGGCTTTAACCGCGATCCGTTTCGTTCGCGAGCACGTCGAGGAATATCGTATCGATCCCGACAGAATTTTCGTGTGCGGTTTTTCTGCGGGCGGACATTTGGCAGCGAGTGTGGGAACTCTGTGGAATCATTCCTGCCTGGATGATTTGTTGGAGGGGGAGCGCAGATTGTACCGTCCGAACGGTCTGGTGCTTTCGTATCCCGTGATCAATCCATTGCACCGTGGCTCGTTTGTCAATCTGCTCGGCGGAGAGGAGAACGTCACCCCCGAAAAAATGGATTTCCTTTCTCTTGAAAAGCGAGTGAGCGAAGATACACCTCCGACGTTTATCTGGCACAATGCGGATGACTCTTGCGTGCCGGTGGAGAGTGCATTAGTGTTCGGTGTTGCGCTGACAAGAAATCATATCCCGTTTGAGATGCGCATCTGGGAAAACGGTGGTCACGGTTGCTGCCTCGGTAACTATGTGACCAAAGAGGTCCATAAAGAACCGCTGTCTTGCAACGGTTGGGTAAGGGAATCGGTCAATTTTCTTTTGAAGCATTGATTTTGATCGGATCTTCACGGTATCGCTTGCCGTGAAGATCCTTTTTTGACTGATTTGGAAGTATTTGAAAAAAATTCGCAGAAATATTGATAAAAAAATAACTTTTTTTTGAAAAACTATAGATTTTTTCGAAAAAATATAGTATAATAAGATGTCCAATTGCGTGAACTGCACGAAAAACGGGAAAACAGCCGATTGCAACAGCTGTTTTTGGAATTGCCCCCCCGCTTTTTTTTGCCGTTCCAAAGTAACAAAAATTTCAGGAGGTTTTGGAATTATGAAAAAGAAATTGACCACGGTCGATTTTCATGGGACAAAAGAGCAGGAAGAAAAACTGATTGCCGTCATCGAAAAGCATGTCGGCGAAAAGGGGGCTATGATGCCCATCCTTCAGGAGGCACAGGAGATTTACGGTTACCTGCCGATTGAGGTTCAGGAAATCATCGCTGCAAAAACCGGTGTGTCTATGGAGGAGATTTTCGGAATCGTATCTTTCTATGCACAGTTCAAACTCAATCCCGACGGACAGTATGCGATTGCAGTTTGCCTCGGTACAGCTTGCTACGTAAAGGGCTCCGGTGACATTATCAATGCAATTTCAGATAAGCTCGGCGTTGCAATCGGAAGTACTTCTCCCGACGGAAAGTATTCCATCGAAGCAACACGCTGCATCGGTGCGTGCGGTTTGGCTCCCGTTCTGACCGTGAACGGAGAGGTTTACGGCAGACTGACCGTAGACGATGTTGATTCCATTCTCGCAAAATATAAGTAAAGTACTTTACATCTGAAGGGCAGGTACCAAACGTATGAAAATTTCAGAGATTCAAGCATTGCTGGAGGCGGATATTGTTTGCGGCGAGGAAATGCTTGACAAAGAGGTTTATTCCGCATGCGGAAGCGACATGATGAGTGATGTTCTTGCGTATGTGAAGGATCAGGCGGTTCTTTTAACAGGACTTGTCAATCCGCAGGTTGTTCGGACGGCTGAAATGATGGATATGATCTGTATCGTATTCGTTCGTTCCAAATGCCCGACCGAGGAAATGATCTCTTTGGCACGGGAGAGCGGCATGGTACTGTTGAAAACGCGAAAGAGAATGTATGAGGCATGCGGAAAGCTGTATGCCTGCGGGCTGTGCGGAAACGGAGAAGCAAAATGAGCGAGGTGGTGAAATTTCATTTCCTTGTGGATGGTGAAGATTTTACTTCCGCGGGGCAAGCCTCGGTACAGATGAAAAAAAGCCTGCGGCAGCTTGGAATTTCTCCGGAAATTATCCGAAAGCTTTCCATCGCCATGTATGAGGGCGAGATCAATATGGTCATTCATGCGGGCGGCGGCGAGGCAGATGTGCTGATCTATGAGGATCATATCGAGCTGAATCTTGTTGACCGCGGTCCCGGTATTGCCAATATCGAGCTTGCGATGCAGGAGGGATTTTCCACAGCCCCCGATAATATCCGATCGCTCGGCTTCGGCGCCGGTATGGGACTGCCGAACATGAAGCGATATTCGGATTCCATACAGATCAATTCCAAGGTGGGAGAGGGAACACAAATCCTGATGACTTTCCATTTGTGATATCCTTCGTTTACAGGGAAAAATCCGAAAAGGAGACATGATCTTATTATGAATACCTACGAACATTCCGTTTCGTTAGATATCTCCAGATGCACCGGTTGTACGATGTGTCTGAAGCGATGTCCGACCGAAGCGATTCGGATTCATGACGGTCATGCACAGATCGATCCCAACAGATGTATCGATTGTGGCGTTTGTATCCGCCATTGTCCGAACAACGCAAAAAAAGCAACTTACAGCAAGCTGGATACCGTAATGAAGTATAAATGGAAGATTGCACTTCCTGCACCGACTCTTTACGGACAGTTTGAGGAATTGGAGGATGTGGATTACGTCCTTCAAGGTTTACTGGATATCGGATTCGACGATGTGGTAGAGGTCGCGCAGGCTGCGGAGCTTGTCTCGGCTTACACGCGACTATACTTGAAAAACGAGGGAATCATCAAGCCGGTTATCAGCTCGGCATGTCCCGTGGTTTTGCGTTTGATCGCTTTGCGATATCCGATGCTGCGTGAGCATATCATGCAGATGTTGCCTCCGATGGAGATTGCCGCAAAGATGGCGCGCAAAAAGGCAAAGGAGGCACACCCCGAATTGACAGATGACGATATCTGCATCTGCTTTATCTCCCCGTGTCCCGCAAAGGTTTCCTATGTAAAAAACGGATTCGGAGAATATAAGAGCGAGGTCAACGAGGTCTTGTCTGTCAGTGATATCTATTTTAATTTGTTGAACGTCATGCGACGCGAGCAAACGCCGAAAGCTCTTTCCGAATCGGGTATGATCGGAATCGGTTGGGCAACATCAGGAGGAGAATCCTCCGCAATCTTCAACGATAAATATCTGGCGGCGGACGGTATTGAAAACGTGAACCGCGTGTTGGATCAGTTGGAGAACGGAAATATTTCTTCGCTTGAATTTATTGAGCTCAATGCCTGCCCCGGCGGTTGCGTAGGCGGTGTGATGGCAGTTGAAAATCCGTTTGTTGCGAAAGCAAGATTACAGACGCTTCGCCGCTATCTCCCTGTTTCGCAAAACTTCCTGTCGGGGGACGAAAAGGAATATATCCCGTCACATTATTTGTTCGAGGATATGCCGACCTACCGGCCGATCCAGCGTTTGAGCGAGAATTTCGGTGAGTCACTCCGAATGATGTCCGATATTCAGAAGCTGCGCTCGGAATTACCCGGTATCGATTGCGGTGCCTGCGGTGCCCCGAACTGCCGCGCTTTTGCGGAGGATGTGGTGCGCAGAACCGCGCAACGCAACGGTTGTATTGTGGAAAAGGGTCGTATGATAGACGATAAAAATCAAAAAGGGCAGGAGGAAAAATGATGACGGTTCGTGAAATGGCAGAACGTCTTTCCATGACACCGATTTCGGTAGGGGATACGGATCGCACGTTTGACGGCGTTTACATCGGAGATCTGCTCAGCTGGGTGATGGGACGCGCTCAAAGCGGAAACATCTGGATCACCATCATGTCAAATATCAATATTGTAGCGGTTGCAACGCTGACGGATGTTGCATGTATTGTTCTTGCCGAGGGGGTTACGTTGGATGAAAACGTACGCACAACGGCAGAGCAGAAGGGGGTCAGCATCTATACCACGGAAATGACCGCATATGAAATTGCCGCCGCATTGGCGACGGTGGAACAGTGAACCGATATTATTACGATCTGCACATTCATTCCTGCCTATCCCCCTGTGCCGACAACGACATGACTCCGAACAATATCGCGGGTATGGCGGCACTGGCAGGTCTGAATATCGTTGCATTGACTGATCACAATTCCTGTCGCAACTGTCCTGCGTTCTTCGCTGCGGCACGGAAGCAGGGAATCATTCCGGTAGCGGGTATGGAGCTGACAACGGCGGAGGATATCCATATGATCTGCCTGTTTGAGCAGATCGATGACGCGCTCCTGTTCAACGATGCGGTAGATTCCCATCGGATACGGATCGCGAACCGTGTGGATATTTTCGGCGATCAGCTACTGACCGACGAAAATGATGAGGTGATCGGAATTGAAGCTGATCTGCTTTCCAACGCGACGGATCTGATGCTGGACGATGTTCCGCCACTGGTCGAGCAATATCACGGCATCTGTTATCCCGCGCACGTGGATCGGGAGGCAAATGGCATTCTTTCCACGCTCGGATCCTTCCCCGCATTTCCTCGTTTTTCGGTTGCGGAGTTTCACGATGGGGAAAAGATTGGGCTTTATAAAAAGCTTCATCCGCAGATCGGGCAGATGCAGCTTGTGGTCAGTTCGGATGCGCATTATCTTTGGGATATCCGTGATAAGGAGCATTATTTTGAGCTTGAGGACGAGCCTTACAGCTCGGATTTCGTCAGGAACAGACTGTTTCGGGCTTTGAGGGGGGAATCGGAATGAAGGAGCTTTCGTTGAATGTTCTCGATATTGCCGAGAACTCTGTCAAGGCGGGCGCAAAATTGATTCGCATCCTGCTGGAGGAGACCGAGGATACCTTAAAAATGACCGTAGCCGATAACGGTTGCGGTATGCGTGAGGAGATCGTGCGCGGGGTAATGGATCCGTTCTATACCACGCGAACGACCCGTAAGGTCGGGCTTGGAATCCCGTTTTTGAAGCTGGCTGCGGAGCAGACCGGGGGATACGTTAATGTTACCTCACGGCATGAATCCGAGTATCCCGATACGCACGGTACGGAGACGGTTGCACTGTTTTATAAAAACCACATTGATTTTACTCCGATGGGAGATATTATCTCCACGGTGACAACTCTGATACAGGGAAGTCCTGATATCGATTTTGAATTTCGGCATGATTCGAAGGATTTTCACGTTCTGCTGGATACACGGCAGATGCGGGAAATTCTCGGTGCCGATATTCCCCTGAACGATCCTGAAATTTTAGTTTGGATCGCTCAATATCTTAAGGATCAATATTAAATTATATCAATAAATAAGGAAAGGAACTGAACTATGAAATCTTTGGCAGAGCTTGCAGCAATCAGAGAGAAAATGAAGGACAAGATCGTGCTTCGCGAGGGTGGTGCAAATACCCGTATCGTTGTCGGTATGGCTACTTGCGGCATCGCAGCAGGTGCACGTCCCGTTCTCAATGCGTTTGTTGAGGGCGTTGATAAGGAGGGACTGAACGGTCAGGTGATCGTTTCCCAGACCGGATGCATCGGCATTTGTCAGTATGAGCCCGTTGTAGAGGTTATGGAACCCGGCAAGGAAAAGGTGACATACGTCAAAATGACTGCTGAAAAGGCAGAAAAAGTACTGAAAGAACACATTAAAGGCGGCAAGGTCGTGCAGGAATACACGATTGCGAATGCCAAGAATGCATAATTTGGAGGTATCAGCTTTATGATTCGTGCTCATGTATTATGTTGCGGCGGTACGGGATGTACATCTTCCGGAAGCCCCAAGATTCAGGACGCTTTCGTCTCTGAAATTGAAAAGAACGGTCTGACTGATGAAATCAAGGTTGTTCAGACCGGATGCTTCGGTCTTTGTGCACTCGGTCCGGTCGTTATTATTTATCCCGACGGTACGTTCTACAGCAACGTCACCGTGGAGGATGTTTCCGAAATCGTCAGCGAGCATCTTCTCAAAGGTCGTATCGTTGAAAGATTGGTTTACAACGATACGGGTGCTGCCGAGGAGAATGCTGAAGAGGCACATGCTTCTTTGAATGATACCATTTTCTATAAATCCCAGCACCGTCTGGCACTTCGTAACTGCGGTGTTATCAACCCCGAGAACATCGACGAGTACATCGCTATGGACGGTTATGCCGCACTCGGCAAGGTACTGACCGAAATGACGCCCGACGAGGTTATCCAGACCATTCTGGATTCCGGTTTGCGCGGACGCGGCGGTGCAGGCTTCCCGACCGGTATGAAGTGGAAGTTCGCTTCCGGCAATCGCGGTAACGTACAGAAATACGTTTGCTGTAACGCAGACGAGGGTGACCCCGGTGCATTCATGGACCGTTCCATCCTCGAGGGTGACCCCCACGCGCTGATCGAGGCTATGGCAATCGCCGGCTATGCGATCGGTGCAAATCAGGGTTATGTTTACGTTCGTGCAGAGTATCCGATCGCCGTAAAACGTTTGCAGATTGCAATCGATCAGGCAAAGGAATACGGTCTGCTCGGTAAGAATATTTTCGGAACCGATTTCGAATTCGATCTCGGCATCCGTTTGGGTGCGGGCGCATTCGTATGCGGCGAGGAAACTGCTCTTATGACCTCTATCGAAGGTAAGAGAGGCGAGCCCCGTCCTCGTCCTCCGTTCCCGGCAGTCAAGGGTCTGTTTGATCGTCCGACCGTTTTGAACAACGTTGAGACCTACGCAAACATTCCCCAGATCATTCTCAAGGGCGCCGATTGGTTCAATTCGATCGGTACTGAAAAGTCCAAGGGTACTAAGGTATTCGCACTCGGCGGCAAGATCAAAAACACCGGCCTTGTAGAGGTTCCGATGGGAACGACTCTGCGCCACATCATCGAGGAAATCGGCGGCGGTATCCCGAACGGCAAGAAGTTCAAGGCTGCACAGACGGGTGGCCCTTCCGGCGGATGCATTCCTGCACACCTCATAGATACGCCCATTGATTATGACAACCTGCTTGAAATCGGTTCCATGATGGGATCGGGCGGTCTGATCGTTATGGACGAGGACAACTGTATGGTTGATATCGCACGCTTCTTCCTTGACTTTACCGTCGATGAATCCTGCGGTAAATGTACACCTTGCCGCGTCGGTACCAAGAGACTTCTTGAAATTCTTGATAAAATCATCTCCGGTAACGGCGAATTGGAGGATCTCGACAGAATGGAGGAGCTTGCAAACTACATCAAGTCCGCATCTCTGTGCGGTCTCGGTCAGACGGCTCCGAACCCCGTTTTGTCTACGCTCCGTTACTTCCGCGAGGAGTATATCGCGCATATCGTGGACAAGAAGTGTCCCGCAGGTGTATGTAAGAGCCTGCTCAGCTTCACCATTGATGCAGATAAATGTATCGGTTGCGGCATGTGCGCAAAGAACTGTCCCGCATCTGCAATCAGCAGAACCGATTACATTGCACCCGGGCACAAGCTGGCTTCCTTCACCATCGATTCCGCAAAGTGCGTGAAGTGCGGCGCTTGTATGCCTACATGTAAGTTCAAAGCTATTTCCAAGGGTTAAGAAAGGGGAATTGTGGACAAATGGATATGATTAAAGTAAAAATTAACGGCAAAGAGTACTCTGTTGCCAAGGGTTCCACGGTTCTGGAAGCCGCAAAAGCAGCGCATATCGATATTCCGACGCTCTGCTATCTGAAGGATATCAACGAGATCGGCGCATGCCGTCTGTGCTTGGTAGAGATTGCCGAAATGCGCGGACCGGCGCTCGGTCCTTGGCGCATGGTTACCGCCTGCGTATATCCCTGCACCGAAGGAATGGAGATTAAGACCAACACGCCCAAGATTACTGCTTCCCGCAAGATGAATCTGGAGCTGTTGCTTTCCAACCACGACAAGAAGTGCCTCTCCTGCGTTCGTTCCACCAATTGCGAACTGCAGACGCTCTGCCGAGAATATGGCGTTGAGTTCTCCCGCTTTGACGGTGAGACCATCGAATATGAAATTGATGATAAGACCCCCATCATTCGTGATAACAACAAGTGTATCCTTTGCCGCCGCTGCGTAGCAACCTGTGCAAAGGTTCAGGAGATCGGCGTTATCGGCGCCAACAACCGCGGATTTGACACTTATGTCGGCTCCGCGTTCGAGCAGCCTTTGGCAGCTACCTCCTGCATCAACTGCGGTCAGTGTATTGTTGCTTGTCCCGTTGGCGCTCTGTATGAGAGAGATGATACCGACGGCGTTTTTGCGGCACTGGCTGATCCCACCAAGCACACCGTAATCTGCACCGCACCCTCC
>JAFTPJ010000123.1 GCA_017463405.1 Clostridia bacterium | reverse complement strand
GATCATCAGAACCAGATTCGCACTGCCGTGCGCGTCTACGTAAGCAGAGAAATCAAAGCCCTCCTTGAACACCGCAAACAGGGACTCCGTACCAAACTCGCGGAATGCATCAATCGGGCTGATCAGATTGATACTGAAATTCGCGTAAAAGCCATCCACTGTCAGCCCCAGCAGATAGTACATCGCCATACCGCCGACGATTCCGATCAGAACCGCGCCGCGGATCTTTTTGTGCGACATAATCACAATGGCAAGTAGCGTACAGATCGTCACCACCATCGGCATGATCCCGCCCCAATTCTGGTTCGGGTTGAGCAGATTGAAGGACGCCAGATTGACGCAGGTGGAGCCGTCGGGAACGACAATGCCCGCGTTCTGCAGTCCCAGAAACGCGATGAACAGACCGATGCCCGCAGGGATCGCCGAGAGTACCGGCGCCGGCAATGCATCAAAAATTCTTTTGCGCAGTCCCGTAACGGTGAGCAGAATGAAGGTAATCCCCTCTATAAGAATCAGCACCAGCGCGTTGGCATAGGAAAGTCCAAAGCCGATGCAAACGGTATAAACGAAGAACGCGTTCAAGCCCATGCCGCTTGCCTGCGCCAGCGGAAGATTGGCAAGAAGTCCCGCCAGAATTGTACCGATCACCGCCGAGATCGCCGTTGCGATATAGATCGCGCCGTACGACACACCGAGCGGATTGGAGCCGTTTCCGAACGGGTCGGCGAACATATTTGCGTTCACCATCAGAATGTACACCATCGCAAAAAAGGTGGTCATGCCCGCGACAAACTCGGTTCTTACTGTCGTGCCGCGCTCCTTGAGCTTAAAAAATCGTTCCATTATCTGTCTCCTTTGATCGCAGAATTTCCGCAATTGATTTATCAACTATTATAACAGGATTGTCGAAAAAAGTCAAGATGTTTTCAAAAAACGGTCACATACTCAATCACAAAGAACAGGCAAATCTCTCCGCCTGTTCTTTGTGATATGTAGATCGAATCAATTCAACCCGTCGAAAACAGATTGTTGACCGACGCCAATCGCATCAATTCTCTTTTCTGCTGTCTCGCAGTATTCGGATGAAATATCAATCCCAAGATATCTGCGACCGGTGCGTTTTGCTACAACCGTAGTTGTGCCGGCTCCATTAAACGGATCGAGAACAACATCTCCTTGAAAGCTAAACAATTTGAGAACACGCTCAACAAGATTTTCGGGAAACATTGCAGGGTGACCGTATTCTTTCATATGCCGTTCGGGTGCTATACTCCACTTTGCAACCACCCATGATTTGAATTCTTCAGCAGAAATGTCTGCGTTGACACTGCTACCCGCTTTTTTCAAATCTCCCTTGCAGTATACTTCAATGAACTCCCACGTGTATTTCATGTAGGGACTGGCAGGACTCTTCCAGCTTCCATAGGAACACATCTTGCAGTTATAATTGTTTTTCTCCCATAGAATTTCGCTTTTCCAAATCATTTTTTTCTGAATAAAGAAATTGCTGATGATATGGTGGGCAGGAATATAATCTGAATACAAGGGTTGAATATTCACAACAAATCGGCCGCCGTATTTCAATACACGAATGCATTCGCTGAAAATACCAAAGAGCTTCTCATAGTATGCATCCCAGTTTGCGGTGTCATTATGGGTATCATAAGCAAGCCCGAAGTTATATGGGGGAGAGGTAAAAATGATATCAATGCAATTATCGGGAAGCTTTTTGAGAAGCTCAAGGCTATCCGCACAAATAATACGGTTTTCAAATTCAGACGGAATATCAGTGTTCTGCTTGGAAAAATTATTATCATTTGCATAGTAGTGCTTGCCACGATCTTGTTCTTTCGCTTTCCGGTTAGCAACTTTGCGTTCAGCGTTATAGCCAACAAAATGACGCTTCTTGCCTTTTAAGCCATAGCTTCCTATATCATCAATCAAAGCAAATGCAGCTTTTTTCAATGAATCTGTTATGTTCAGAGAATCAAACACCGCCTTATACTTAACCATATCAAGCTGTATAACTTGAAATTTGATGTTCGGAGGTTCGTACACCAATCGCATATCGGTTTCGGGGAATTTGTTGTTGATTGTTGATATCAACAACATGATTTCATCTTCAAGGAAAGAGGAAACATCGAGAAGTTCAGTTCTGCAATCGTTCATATTATACCTTTCAATTACTGATTTAAGACTATTATAGCATGAAAACGGACTAAAGTCAAGTGATTGAAGAAGAAACAGGTGTATCTGTTTAAGACAAATTCCAAAGTACATATTGATATATCAAACAGAAATGACAGAAAACATCTTACAAATATTCCTGCTGTTATTACCGCGGTTTATCCTAATATTATAGCGAAATGAAAAGAAGATGGAATTGAACGAAATCACACCTTTCAATATGTCAATCTGCTCACATATACTATGGTAATCAAGGAAATGAACAAGCTGAATGATTGAGCGGTTTGCACATTTTAAAAGGCAAAACAGAATGAAATTTTTTTATTTTATCTCTTGAAATTTTAGTGAAAATATGATATAATTCTCATATCGAGCAGCAAATGCGTAAGTCCAGATTTTGGACCTGCGCATTATTTTTTTGCTATTAAGGAGGTAAAAAATTATGGAACAAATCAAACAGGATTTCCTCGTTACAGAGAAAATCGGAAAACTTATAAGAAAATATGCAATTCCTTGCATTATTTCTTTGCTTGTCGGAGCATTGTATAATATCGTTGACCAGATATTTATTGCAAATGCGACTTACCTTGGCTCTTATGGCAATGCAGCTAATACTGTCGTATTTCCTATGACAGTTATCGCACTTGGTATTGCTGTTATGATTGGTGACGGTGCATGTGCCTTTGTCAGCATATCACTCGGAGCAAATAAGAAAGACGATGCACACAGAAGCGTTGGAAACGCAATACTACTGTGTGTTATCAGCAGTATTGCGTTGACAGCAATCTATCTCATTTTTATGGAGCCGATTTTGACGGTTTTTGGCGGCAAAGTGAATGAGGAAACCTTTGCCTATTCAAAAGAATATTTCTTTTGGATAGCGCTCGGCATACCTTTTTATATTTTCGGCCAGGCAATGAATCCGATTATCCGTTCGGACGGAAGTCCGAAATTTGCTATGTTTGCTATTCTGACGGGGGCAATAACAAATATAATTCTTGACCCCATATTTATTTTCCCGATGAAAATGGGAATGACAGGTGCAGCAATTGCAACAGTCATAGGACAGATACTTACAGCATTTCTTTCACTTTGGTATATCTGCCGTATGAAGTCTGTTAAATTAAGCAAGGACAGCTTTAAACTCTACGGCAGTATTATCAAGAAATTCTTAACACTTGGCTTAACAAGCTTTCTTGCACAGATCTCGCTTGTTATTTCGATGGCGGCAGTACAGAATATGTGTACCAAATACGGTGCAATGGATAAGATTTTTAGCCAACCGGAATACTCACAAATTCCTCTTGCAGTGTTAGGTATCGTAATGAAATTCTTTCAGATTGCTATTTCTGTTGCAATCGGTCTTGTGGCAGGCTGTATTCCTATTGTCGGATATAACATCGGTGCAAAAAGAAAAGACAGAGCGAAACAACTATTTACTTATCTGCTCATTACCGAAGCAATTGTCGGCGTTGTCGCTTTGCTGATTGTCGAAATTTTCCCTCACCAACTGATTGGAATTTTCGGTGCAGGGAATGAAAGTGTATATTATACAGAATTTGCCGTTAAGAGTTTTCGCATTTACCTTTGCATGATGGTGCTTGCAATGGTAAATAAAGGTGCGTTTATATACTTGCAGGCTCTTGGAAAAGCGGCACTTTCTACAACAATATCTATGACAAGAGAAATAATATTTGGTGTATTTCTGCCGATTATATTCCCGATTTTTTGGGGACTTGACGGCATATTATACTCATTCCCTGCGGCGGATATACTGACCTTTATTATTGCTGCTGTTATTATACGAAGAACTTATAAAGAATTGAATGCGGAACAATAGAAGCTTTTTTTGAGGGTAAGGAATATAAAATCCTTATCCTCGTTATTTTTTGTTAAAATACCATATAAAGCAAGCCCATTTTAATCTTTATTGTTCCACATGTAAACTATTTATGCAAAACTATTGAATTGTCAACAACTTCAAATTTGGCGAAGCCAATCATAACTTGCCACAGGCAATCATAACTAATCATTCGTTTCGCAGAGGAAACCGGAAAGTTATGAGCTTAAAGTTATGAATTTGGCTTCGCCAAGCACTGTGAGCGCGGATTTAATATGCTTCGCCGCAAGCACACTTGCCAAATGCCGTCAGGCTGACCAGCCCGGGCTCGATTCCCCGTGGAGATCCCAGAATGCGCAGGCGGATCGAATTCGCCCTTACAGGTGAAAAGTCGCGGTAGTCCACACAAAGATCCGTGGTATTTTGTGAAGCGTCCACCAGCATTCGCCATTCGGCATCCTTGAGGGTGCGATATTCGATTACGTATTGAAATGCGCCCGGGTGGATCCCGCCACGGACGTCCATACCGATATCTCTCCAAAGCAATCGTACCGAATGCAACCAATACTCCGTTTGATTGCCCAACGGGATCTCGATGGTTTTTTCGGGGTCCTCGGCGGTGGGTTGCCACCAGCTATATACACTGTCGTCCACCGCATACCAAGGCTCGCGTCCCGGTACAAAGCTTGTGGCAGTAGGGCGCTGATAAAAGGTCAAGGGTAACCATCCCGTATCGTTTTCCTTTTCGGGATCTGCCATAACCCCCGGCACGTATTGCGGTGTCTCGGTCATGCGCGGGCAATACAGCTCTCCGTTTTCATCGATGCAAACCAGGTCCATTCCCACTCTGCGCTCATAATTATGGTGAAAGTTATAGAGGGTGGAGTAAAATGCCCAGTACGTGCCTCCCGGTCCCTCTACGATGCAGCCGTGTCCTGCACCGCGCAACAGTCCCGTTCGTTTTTGGGTCAAGGGACCTCCTCTTTTTTGCGGCTTGAAGCCTGTAAGAGGTCCCTCGTCAGAATAAATCACGTCGGTTGCGTAGGTAGAATATTGAGTCCCCGCACCCGAATACATGATGAAATAGCGCTTGCCGATCTTAATCGCCCATTGTCCCTCCAACCAGCCCATCCGCTTGTTTTGATTGTTCTCCCCCGTGCATTGCCACGTAACGGAGGGATCAAAGCGATTGAGCCAAACAGGCTCGGTAATGCATTGCCACGGGCGATCGGGATCCAATTCCACCCCCACAGTTCCCGTAAAAGCCTCTACGTCCTCGCCGTTTTTCGGCTTTTCAGCCCCTACCCAATAAAAATAGAGTCTGTCACCGTCGGCAAGATAACAGCCGTCCAAGGGCTTCATCTCGTTGCCGTGAACGTCCTTCATGTGTCCGCAAAGGACAAAGGGACCGAGAGGACTGTCCGAAGAGTAGACCTCACTCATATTGTGTCCGATGAGATACCATTTGTCGCGAAAATGAACAATGGCAGGACTGTACCGCAGATGCGGAATGCCGATATTCACGTGCTTCCAATGCACGAAATCCTCACTGACATATGCCATGCGGTAACTGGGGTACATGATCCATTTCCCGTCGTGCCAAATCACCCCCGGGTCGGCGCAGGAGCGGAAATCGGGCACAGAAAGATCCGCCTTCGTGACAGCATCCAACCAATGTCCCGATGGCGTGTTCTCAATCTGAATGGGATTACAATAGGTTGCTTTGATTGGGTTCATAAGATTCTCCTTATAATCTCCTGAAACTTCAAATTTAGCTTCGCCAAATGTTATGATATGACAGTTTCTGCGAAACGATCATAGTTGAGTTTTGCTACGCAAAACTCACTCCCACTCAATCGTCCCAATAGGCTTCGGTGTGAGATCGTACAGCACGCGGTTGATACCCTCGACCTCGGCGGTAATGCGCGCGGTGATGGTATGAAGAACTGCGTACGGAATCTCCTCAATGGTTGCACTCATCGCGTCAGTGGTGTTCACGGCACGGATGATCGCAGGCCATCCCTCGTATCTCTTGCCGTCTCTGACACCAACGCTCTTGAAGTCCGGAACAGCGATGAAATACTGCCATACGTGCTCGGCAAGTCCGCACTTGTCGAATTCCTCGCGAAGGATCGCATCCGCTTCACGCAGAGCGTGCAAACGGTCACGGGTGATAGCCCCCGGACAACGGACACCAAGTCCCGGTCCCGGGAACGGCTGACGGTAAACCATTGCGTGCGGCAGCCCCAGTGCCTCGCCAACGACGCGCACCTCGTCCTTATACAACAGGCGCACAGGCTCGACCAATTCAAACTGCATGTCCTCGGGAAGACCGCCGACGTTGTGGTGTGCCTTAACACCGTCGGACTCCAGAATATCGGGATAGATCGTTCCCTGTGCGAGGAAAGAAATGCCCTTGAGCTTGGACGCCTCCTCGTCAAACACCTTGATAAACTCACCGCCAATGATCTTTCTCTTCTTCTCGGGCTCGCAAACACCTGCCAGCAGATCGAGGAAACGGTCGGTCGCGTCAATATAAACGAGGTTTGCGTCCAGCTCCTTACCGAACACCGCGATTACCTGCTCGCTCTCGCCCTTGCGCATCAGTCCATGGTTGACGTGCACGCAAATCAGCTGCTTACCAACCGCCTTAATCAGGAGCGCCGCCACAACCGAGGAATCCACGCCGCCGGACAGCGCCAGCAGCACCTTCTTATCACCGATCTGCTCACGCAGCTCCTTTACCTGCTCGGCAATAAACTTGTCGGCAAGCTCTTTCGTTGTAATCCGCGCCATATCGTCGGGGCGCTTGTTTAACAGTTCCATAATTTCCTCCCGTATATTCGGAATCAGATTTTCTCCAACAAAAAAATTATATCACAAACGGCACCGTTTGTCAATCGGAAAATTCAATAAAGAAAATAAAGAAAGGGCTTTTTTGCATGTCAAAAAAGCCCTTTACGGTAATCAAAATTAAACCACACCGAATGCGAGCATGGAATCTGCGACCTTGAGGAAGCCCGCGATATTCGCGCCTGCCACGAGGTTGCCCTCCATACCGTATTTCTTTGCAGCTGCTACGGAGCTGTCGTAGATGTCCTTCATGATGGTCTTCAGCTTTGCGTCGACTTCTTCTGCGGACCAGCTGTAGCGCATGGAGTTCTGGGACATTTCAAGTCCGGAAACCGCAACACCACCTGCGTTGACTGCCTTGGAGGGAGCAACGACCACGCCGTTTGCCTGCAGATATGCAACTGCCTCATTGGTGGTAGGCATGTTGGAAACCTCTACGTAGTACTTCAGACCGTTCTCTACCATCTTCTTTGCGTCGTCGAGGTTTACCTCGTTCTGGGTAGCGCAAGGCATGATAACATCAACCTTTTCGCCCCAAGGCTTCTTGCCTGCGAAGAAGGGTACGCCGAACTTATCCGCATAATCCTCGACGCGGTTGCGGCAGGAAGCACGCATCTCGAGCATAAAGTCGATCTTTTCCTGCGTGCTGACACCGTCCTTATCATAGATGTAACCGTCGGGTCCGGAAATGGTCACAACCTTACCGCCCAACTCGTTGATCTTCTGCACGGTACCCCATGCAACGTTACCAAAGCCGGAGATTGCAAAGATCTTGCCCTTGATATCCTCACCGTAGGTCTTCAGCATTTCAACGGTGTAGTAAACCGCACCGTAACCGGTTGCCTCGGGACGAATCAGAGAACCGCCATAAGAACGCCCCTTACCCGTCAGAACGCCCGTAAACTCGTCGCGCAGTCTCTTATACTGACCGAAGAGATATCCGATTTCGCGTGCGCCGACACCGATATCACCTGCGGGAACATCGGTATCCGCACCGATGTACTTCTGAAGTTCGGTCATAAAGCTCTGGCAGAAGCGCATGACTTCTCCGTCGGACTTGCCCTTGGGATCGAAGTCGGAGCCGCCCTTACCGCCGCCCATGGGGAGACCGGTGAGGGAGTTCTTGAAGGTCTGCTCGAAGCCGAGGAACTTGATGATGCTCTCGTTTACGGAAGGATGGAAGCGCAGACCGCCCTTGTACGGACCGATCGCGCTGTTGAACTGTACGCGGAAGCCACGGTTAACCTGGACCTTGCCGTTGTCGTCTACCCACGGAACGCGGAACTTGATGATTCTTTCGGGCTCAACGATCATATCGATGACTCCCTTTTCGATGTAAATGGGGCTCTGCTCAACAACGGGTTCGAGTGACTCCAGCACTTCGCTGACCGTTTGATGGAACTCGGACTCGCCGGGATTACGCTGAATGACATCAGCCAGAACCTTCTTCAAATATTCATTTTTAATGCTCATGGTTTGATTCCTCCTTAATTGGGGTCCTTTTTGCAAGATTTTCGTTCCAAAAATGCAATTCCTGCTGTTTTTCGTTCCAAAAATCCGCAAAAAGCACTTTTTTCACGCATTCTATTATAATACAGAAATTGCAACTTGTCAACTGTTTTTTTGCAAAAAAACACGCCGTCCGCACATTTTTTTACGGGTGCGGCGGCGTATTGCATTCCCATTTCCATAGGGCACGGGTCAAAGCAAGTCTTCTGCCGCCTCCAGCAATGCCTTGCGCTCGTTTGGCAGGCGCTCCTCGATGACCTCCTCCAGAAGATATCTGAGGATTTCTCCGATGTGTTTCCCCGGCTTGAGCCCCATGCGGATCAGATCGTCGCCATTGATCCGCAGATCCTTCAGCGAAAGGCAAGCCGCCTCTTCTCGCAGCTCACGCACAATCTCTGGAATCTGCTCCAATTCGGGAGGCGGTTGACGGAAGAATTCCGCATGCGCCAACCGATCACAGCGCTTGATCTCCATCAGACGCATAATATCCTCATCCGAAAGCCTTCGCATCAGTCGCTTGACTGTGCGACGCTCGGCAGAAAAGGGCAGGTCGTGCAGCTCCACGAGCAGCTTTACACGCGCAACGGTATCGTTGTCAAAGCGCAGCCGATGCATCAATCCGTCGGTAATCTCCACGCCGATCGGTGCGTGCCCCTTGAAATGCCCACCCAACTCGTCCTCAGTATAGCACAACGGCTTTCCGACGTCGTGAAACAGGACGGCGAGACGGGTAATCAAATCACCGCTCACGTCCTCCTCCAAAGCATGTAAGGTATGCTCAAATACATCGTAGCAATGGTATTTAGTATTCTGATCAAATCCGATCATACGCAAAAGCTCCGGTAGGAACGTACCGATCACGTCTGCGTATTCGCGCAAAATGCGAACCGCGCCCATACCGCAGAGCAGCTTGCAAAATTCCTCGCGGATGCGCTCGGCGGCAATATTGGAAAGCAGGCCACGACATTCATGCACGGCACGCGCTGTGTTCTCCTCCACCGTAAAATCCAGCACCGAGGCAAAGCGGATCGCGCGCAGAATGCGAAGTCCGTCTTCCTCGAATCTTGTTTTGGGGTCCCCAACGGCACGGATCACACGAGAGCCGAGATCTGCTCTGCCACCGAACAGATCCACCACTCCGTCTGCGGATCGGTATGCCATAGCGTTGACCGTGAAATCGCGACGAGAGAAGTCATCCTCTACGTGAGCGGAAAACGTGACGTTTTCGGGATGACGGTTGTCCAAATACGCACCGTCACAGCGATACGTCGTGATTTCCAATAGCATGCCGTCCATCAAAACGCCCACTGTGCCGTGCTTGATACCGGTCTCGATAACACGGCAATCCGAAAAACACGCGGCGGTCTCGTCGGGACGTGCGGAGGTCGTGATATCCCAATCGTTTGGCACTCTGCCGATGAGGCTGTCACGCACGCAACCACCCACGGCAAACGCCTCAAAGCCACACTGCTCCAGGCGGTGCATCGCACTCTCTATCTGCGGCGGCAAATTGATTTTGTTTTGCTCCATGGCAAAGCTCCTTTCCGAACGGCATCGTTCTGTTTTTGGGGTCAGTACCTGAAAATGTACGTTGCATTCCTCCGCAACGCGAAATACAGCGCAAGTCCCAGCACGTATGCCGAGATGATCTCACCCACGCCAACCGTCAACATCAAAAGCGGGATGCCCTCCTCCGCTCCGTAGGCGTATGCCAGCACAAGGGGAACAATGACGGTGTTTGCGACCACGGTGGGCAACGGTGTGAGATACGGAAGCCTGCGCAACAGTCTTGCGCCAAGGGCGCCGATCAGTGTTGCCAGCGTTCCGAACAGCACATCCTGCCACAAGCAGCCCGTGATGAGATTGGAGATCAGACATCCGACCGTCAATCCCGGAATCGCCGCAGAAGTAAAAATCGGAAGCACGCACAGTGCCTCCGATATCCGGCACTGGATTGCTGCATTTCCCAGCGGACCGATCAGAACGGTAATCGCCGTATACAGCGCACCGATCACGCCCGCCGTGCAGATATAGACCAACATTTTCCGGTTCTTTGTTTGCTTCATATTCTTTTTTCTCCTTAGTTTTGTTTATCGTGAGGATGGTTTCGAACTCACGTGATTTATGTAAATCGGCACATGTGACAAATTTCCGTGGCACCGAAATCCGTCACGCACTACTGTTTTACTGCTGTTTCACCGCGTCGGCAACCGCGCTGTACAGATAGAGCGAGCCAAGACAGATCAGCGGGCGTCCGCTCTCCTTTGAATCCGCTATTGCCGCACACACGGCAGCATCCACGCTTTCAAACGCAAAGGCGGGAATTTTATGATTTTCAAACTGCTGCGCGTATTCCAACGCACTCAATGCACGAGAATTGCCCGGTGTGACCGTAAACGCCTGATACGTCACGGGCTTGAGTGCCTCGATCATCTCGTCGTAATCCTTGTCCGCCATCACACCGCTGAGGATATTGACATTCTCCTCGGGAAAGTACCCACGGATGCTCTGCACAGCGACCTTGACTCCTTGCGGATTGTGCCCACCGTCGTAAATCACGATCGGATCGCGCGAGAGAAGCTCAAAGCGTGCAATCCATTCGACACTTGCCAGACCGTCGCGGATCGCCTGCTCGGAAACGGGTAAGCCCTCCGCAGCCAGAAGCTCCAGCGCCGTCAGCACCACCGTTGCATTGTGCGGCTGATAAGAGCCGAGCAGGGACAGCATCAGATCGGTCATGCCGTGAAAATCGAACACCGTACCGTCCAACGTCGCACTCTTTTTGACGTAATCCGAGCGGTCCACGGTATAAAACGGCGCGTGCCGCATATCCGCAAAGGATCGGATCGTCCGACAGGCGGCATTCTCCTCACCCCCGTAAAGGCAGGGGCGACCTTCCTTGATGATCCCCGCCTTTTCCGCGGCGATCTCCTGAATGGTATTGCCCAGCATGGCAACGTGATCGAAATCGATTCCCGTGATGATGGAGAGCAACGGATTCTTGATGACGTTGGTGGGATCGAATCTGCCGCCAAGACCCACCTCCAGTACCACTACGTCCACGCCTTTGCGCGCAAAATATGCAAATCCGATGGCGGTAACGATCTCAAATTCGGTAGGCTCTACGTTCAGAGTGCGCGCAACCGAAGCCACCTGCTCGGTCAGCTCGGCGAGCGCATCCTCCGCAATCAGCTCACCATCCACGCGGATACGTTCACGAAATTCACGGATATAGGGCGATGTGAAAAGGCCGACGTGGTAGCCTGCGGCACGCAGAATGGAATCCAGCATCGTGCAGGTGCTTCCCTTGCCGTTTGTACCGGCAACGTGGATACATCTCACCGCCTCCTGCGGATTTCCGATCGCTTCCAGAAGCGCGCAAACACGGGTCAGTCCGGGAATTCCCCGATTCCAACCCGTGGAATGGATATATTGGATCGCTTCTTCACAATTCATAAATAACCTTCCTTTAATCAGTTGTTGAAGAGGGGCGCTAAAAGAGCTTTGCCAACACCTTTCGCAGCGGCGGCAAAAGCAGGGGAATCAGCACGCATGAGACGGTCGCGCGGACAATTGCATTGAGGATTCTCATGGGCATCAGCAAATGGAGAGCCTTGACCGCATAGCCCAGAATCGCGCCGTCAATGTAGAGTGCGGCGGTGTTAAGCGCGGTCAAAAGTAGCTCGGCGCAAATGATAGTGACACAGGTCAGCACCACGGCAAGCTTTTTCGAGGAACACTTACGGATCTTCCATGCACCGACCGATGTTGCAATCGCCATCACAGTTCCGGGAATCAGCCACATCGGCAATGTGACAAACCCATAAGGAGAGGGATCGATCACTTGCTCGACAAACGTACCGAGCAGGGCGATTCCGACCGCATCCACGGGGCGGAACAAAAATGCCGCCAAGAGGATCGGAAGCGTCGAAAACGAAATCTGAATCGCACCCGGAATTTTGAAGGACGCAAAAGTGGACAGCACCACATACAGTGCCACAAACAAGGCGTCCAGTGTCATACGGTACAGATTCGAGCGTGCAGAAAACGAGCTTTTCATAAAAACACCTCCTTTTCCACCCATAACGGCAAAAAGGAGAGAACCATTTCGGGCACCGCGTGCACATTCCCTCGGTCAAGCCTTTATGAAGCGGGATGCAAGACACAGACCGCAAAAACGCTGATGCATTTTTTTCGTCCCATCGACAACTCCCCGTCCGACGGGCACTGTGAGGCTTCCCTCAAAACGCCTATGCCTTTACTCTTCATGAACCGCCCGCAAGAGGCGATTTCTTTCATTGTATATTATACCTCCAAAACAGAGGCTTGTCAAGACGGCAAAATAACAAGCCTTTGCGTTACTACAGTAATTTTTCTTGGGCAATCTGACGTGTGCCGCAGGCAGGTGCCGCTCACACCCCCGCAGATGCGTTCCGCTTGGAGGCGTATTTGCTGTATTCGGTAGGGGTCATGCCCGTTTTTGCCTTGAACACGCGCGAAAAATAGTTGGCAGAGGAAAACCCAAGCGCCTCGGCAATCTCCGCAAAGCTTTGCGAGGTCTTACCGATCTGTTGCTTTGCCTCCAAAATTTTGCGCTCGGTAAAATATTCCATTATTCCCTGATTGCTCTCGCGGCGAAATTTCTTCATCGCGGTAGTCTGGCTGATTCCGAAATGCGCACAGATGTCGGAAATCGTCAGTTGCTCCGTGATATGCTCATTCAGATAATTTTTGATCTCCTCGACCAAGCGGCTCTCGTCAATGTATTTGTTCACCTTTTGCGATTCATCCAGCAAAAGCTTGATTCCCCGCAGACGGCAATACAGCATCGACAAAAAACGCTCCAGCGACGATGCGATAAAATCCAGCACCACGTCGGGCGTTCCCTCGCGAAAGCGCATCCCCGCAAAATTGCCCTTGCTGTCCAGCGGATCACAGCAGACACGTGAGCTGGTTTTGATCAGATCCAGAAGGCTTGCGATTTCCTCCTCGCACAGCCGTATGGGCGCCTCCCCGAACGTTGCCATCGCCTCGGAATGACAGACAAAGCTGATCAACCCCAGGCGCGCGTTCTTGCTCTCCCAATGATAGATCGAGGATTTTCCAGCCGGACGGTAGAGCATCATCCCTGCGGAAAAGGGGTATGAGCCGTTCTCGGTGGTATACGTTCCGTTGCCGTCGAGGATCAGAAAGATCTGCGAAAAGGGATAGTTTTCCCACTGCTCCTCAAACCTTGGCTTGCAGGAAAAATAGTAGGTCGTAACGAAAAAAGAAACATCAAAGGTCTTTTTCCGCTCCTCCATATTCAATTGAAAGATGTTTTCATTCGCCACGGTCATCCCTCACTTTCACTATTTACTTTACTATTATAATCGAAAGTTCGGCGTTTGTCAAGAGGAAGCGAAAAAGGAGAGCAAAAAGGTGCGGGGGTAGAAATTTCACATGGAATGCCAAGGTCATTTCAGAGTCATCTTCCCTCATCGGAGACAGGCTACTTTCGATCCCCTTCCGGCGAGAGAAGGCGGCAAAGCGCAGGGAGAATGCACGACTGTGGATGGCTCGATCGTTAAATACCTATCATCTTTCGTGTACGAGAACTCCTTCCTGTCAGCTATCTATAGAGTGACGATGCTTCAAAATTCACCATTCACTGCCCCTTCTCGGAGGGAGGCAATAAACAGACAGGAGCGCCCGTTTGAGCGCTCCTGCAAATATTATTCTTCATCTGTGTCATCCGCATCGTCGTCCTCGGCATCCTGCAAAAGCTCGCTGTCGGATGTCCCGGCAGACGATACGTCTGCGTCGGTCACATCCGCGTCAGAATTGCCCGCTTCTCTCGCCTTTTTCTCGGCTTCGATGCGCGCCTTTTCCTCCGCCTCGCGTGCGGCTCTTTCCTCATTGTCACGGCGGCTCTTTTCCGCCTTTTCTGCTGCAATCGCGTCCAGCTCCTCCTCGGTCGCACCGTCCTTCATGGCAGCGGCAAACTGATCGCCGTCCATGCTCTCATGCTTAAGCAGATACTGTGCCACAAAGTGCAACTTATCGATATGCTCGGACAAAATCTTTTTAGCATATGCATACGCACTGCCGATCACGTCGCGGATCTCTCCGTCGATCTCAGCTGCAGTCTGTTCAGAGTAGTTCTTACCCGTGCCGTAATCGCGTCCGAGGAACACCTCACTGCTCGTATGCTCCGAGCCGTACAGAACGGTTCCCATCTTATCGCTCATACCGTAGCGGGTAATCATATCGCGTGCCACCTTCGTCGCATGCTGGATGTCTCCCGATGCACCTGTGGAAATATCTCCCATAATCAGCTCCTCGGCGATACGTCCGCCAAGACTCATACGAATATCGTCCAGCATCGAGCCACGTGTCTTGTAAGAAACGTCCTCGACCGGCACGCTGACCGTAACGCCGCCCGCTCTGCCCGCGGGAATGATGGTGATATGCTTGACGGGGTCGGTGTGCTCGCAGTAATAGGAAACAACCGCGTGCCCCGCCTCGTGGTATGCCGTGAGCTTGTTGTCTTCAGGACGGCGCACGCGCGTCTTCTTCTGGGGTCCCAAAAGCTCCTTCATATAGGACTCCTCGATGTCGTCCATACCGATCAAAGACTTGCCCTTCTTCGCCGCCAGCAGCGCCGCCTCATTGAGCAGGTTCGCCAGATCCGCGCCCGTAAAGCCGACGGTGCTCTGCGCCACCTTGTGGAAATCCACACCCGATTCGAGAGGCTTGTTGCGTGCGTGCACCTTCAGAATTTCTTCTCTGCCCTTCATATCGGGATAGTTGACCGTTACCTGTCTGTCAAAGCGTCCCGGACGCAGCAGCGCAGGGTCGAGGATATCGGGACGGTTGGTCGCCGCCATGACGATGATACCGTCATGCGAGCCGAAGCCGTCCATTTCGACGAGCAGTTGGTTGAGCGTCTGTTCACGCTCGTCGTGTCCGCCGCCAAGACCTGCGCCACGGTGACGTCCGACGGCATCAATCTCGTCAATGAAGATGATTGCCGCGGGTGTTTTGCGTGCTGTCTCAAACAGATCGCGCACACGCGACGCACCGACACCGACGTACATTTCCACGAAATCCGAGCCGGAGATCGAATAGAACGGAACGCCCGCCTCTCCGGCAACAGCCTTTGCCAGCAGGGTCTTACCCGTACCGGGAGGGCCCATCAGAAGCACACCGTGCGGAATCTTTGCACCCAGGCGCGTGAACTTTGCGGGATCCTTGAGGAACTCGACAATCTCAACCAGCTCCTCCTTTTCCTCGTCGGCACCCGCCACGTCCCGGAAGAGCACCTTGCTTTTATCATTGGCATTCGCGGTCTTGACCTTCGCCTTACCGAAGGAATTGAACTTACCGCCGCCCCCGCTCATCTTCTTGAAGGAGACGAAATAGATCACGACAAACAGAACAATGATCAAAATCGTCGGCAGGAAACTGACCCACCATGGAAGCGTTGCGGGCGGGTAGATATTGTAAACGATATCCCCCTTCTCCAAAATAATCGGATCGAAAATATTGCGGAACCAATCGGCGTCATCCAACGTATACGTATAAGTCTTTGGTTCAATATCCGCACCCGCTTCGTCTTTATCGATGACAACCGTCAGTTGATTGCCGTCGTACAGCGTGATCTCCTTGACACGGTCGGTTGTGACATACTTATACAATTCGTCGTAGCTTTTGATCTCCGTGCTTGCGGTATTGTTCTGCATCAGAGTCGAGAGCATCACGATGATGATCACAAACACAACCGCATAGAACAGCAGTTGCCGTCCAATACTGTTTTTCTTCATTGATTTCCTCCGTTTATCGGCACTCTGCCTTATTTCTCATATACGCTCGGCTTCAAAATGCCGACGTAAGGAAGATTTCGATACTTTTCGTCATAATCAAGTCCGTAGCCCACCACGAACTCATCCGGAATGATCATTCCCACATAGTCAACGTGCATATCCACCTGGCGACGATCGGGCTTATCGAGCAACGTACAACATTTGACGCTGTGCGCACCGCGATGTGCGAGGAGCGACTGCAGTTTCTGCAACGTCCGTCCGCTGTCGATGATGTCCTCAATCACGATCACGTCGGCATCCTTGATGTCGCGCTTGAGATCCAGATGTACCTGTATAAAGCCGGATGTCTCCGTTCCCTTGCCGTAGGAGGAAACCTTCATAAATTCCATCTCACATGGAAGCGGGATACGACGCATCAGATCGGTTGCAAACAGAACCGAGCCCTTGAGCACGGTGACCAGCACCAGATCACGGCTGTCCCGATAGTCCTCTGTAATCTGTGCCGCCAGGCGGTCACAGATTGTTGCCAGTGTTGCCTCATCCGCCAATACGGATTGGATATCATTTTTCATGTCATACATAGTATTACGTCCTTTCGGTAAGATATGATTGAATCGGTCAAACTCTTTGCTTTGCTCACGAATTCGGAAGCAAAATTCCCACCATGAAACCGTCGGCGGTCGGTTCCGTTGTATGGGAGACACCGTCACGCACCCCGACAAAGGGCGCCCATACGATGCCCTCGGCATCGCACAGAAGCGGTAGCTTATCACGCAAGCGTACGGGAATTTGAGCCCGTGCTTGCAAGCGACGGAGCATACGGTGCATTCCGCCCATCAGAATCTCGTCCCCGTCCTCGCGCAAGCGCCAGAACAGCGTCTTATTTATTATATCAAAATCCTCTTTTAAAATTATATACGGGGCTGTTGATAAATTGTGAACTTTTATCCCATTTTCGCATTTTTCGGCAAATACACGAATTCCCGTCACACCCGCGTCACACACGCCGTGCGACAGGGGGATATGAAATTGCGCAAGCGAATGCGCATCGCGCATCCGTTTTCCGACGCAAAGCATTCCGCGTTCGCAAAATGCGATCATATCGTGCGGCAGGGCGACCTCTGCATGTGCATTGGGATCTGCGCAAAGCGCGAGCAACGCATCCATGTGCACCGCCTCGATCATACTACCGCATGCACGCTCTGCAAAAAGGTAGAGTGCGCGCTTTCGGAGTGGGGCGGGAGCGTCCACAAGGGCTTCAATACCGAGTCCTGCGTCGTGTCTTGCGCTTTGCAGCAGCGCCTCACCCATCGCATCGAGGTATTCCGAAATTTCCGAGAGCTCCTCTGCCGTCCGCGACACTCTGCGTGACGCACCCGGGAACAGCTCCTCTAAAATCGGCAACACCTCCATACGGATGCGGTTTCTCGCGTAGGTCGGATCGGCGTTGGTGCCATCCGTCACAAACGGTACGCCATTTGCCTCGCAATAGGCAAGAATCTCTTGCTTCGTCACCTGCAAAAACGGTCTTGTCAGCGTACCGCCCGCAAACCGTCGTGCGGAGGCAATACCGGAAAGCCCCTTCACCCCCGTTCCGCGCGCCAAGCGAAACAGCACTGTCTCAAGATTGTCATCGGCATGGTGTGCCGTGGCAAGGAGCGGAATCTGCCTCTCTCGCATCAGGCGTTCAAAATATGCGTATCTGACCTCGCGCGCCGTCTCCTCAATGCCCTTCCCACTCTCGCCGGCAAGGCGTGGGACATCCGCATCCAGCACACAGATCTCCAACCCGTATTGTTCTGCACATGCCTCGCAAAATGTGCGGTCACGGAGTGCCTCCTCGCCGCGAATCCCGTGATTGACGTGTGCCAATGTAAGTGAAAATCCATAGATCTGTGCCCATTCGGAAAGCCGGTGCAACAGCGCCGCCGAATCCGCACCGCCCGAAAAAGCGAGCAGAACGGGGGTATCCGCAGGCATTCCCGCCAGCGATTGCGGCGTGCGTGCGCGTTCCATCATGCACCCGATCATCCGCCGGCCCCCTGGTCGTTATCGATCGTAATAAACTTGGTAAACTGACCGTTCCATCCCATGTTGACGGTTCCCGTCGAACCGTGACGGTTCTTTGCGATGATGACCTCGGCGATGCTGGTATCTTGATTGGCATCGTCGGTTTTATAGTATTCGCTTCTATATAGGAAAATAACCGTATCCGCGTCCTGCTCGATCGCACCCGAGTCACGCAGGTCGGACAGCATCGGCTTTTTGTCGGTTCTCGATTCGGGTCCGCGCGATAACTGTGCACAGCAGATAACGGGAACCATCAATTCCTTTGCCATAATCTTGAGCGATCGCGAGATCTCGGAAACTTCTTGCACGCGGTTGTCGGTGTGCTTATCACCCGTCATCAGTCCCAGGTAGTCAATAACGACCATGCCGAGATTCTTGACGCGGCGCAGCTTTGCCTTCATTGCAGTAACGGTCATACCCGAGGTATCGTCAATGAGGATGTCGCATCCTGCCAATTCTCCTGCGGCAACCGCCAGATGCTCCCAGTCCTCTGGACCGAGCTCGCCCGTACGCAGCGTATAGCTATTCACCAACGCCTCACTGGAGAGCACACGGTTCACCAGCTGCTCGGCGGACATCTCGAGCGAGAAGATGCAAACCGCCTTTTTGGTCTGTTTTGCCACGTTGGTGGCAATATTGAGTGCAAAGGAGGTTTTACCCATACCGGGACGTGCACCGACCAGAACGAGGTCGCTCTTTCCCATACCGGCAAGCACGCGGTCGAGTGCTGAAAATCCGGTCTGCGTTCCCTGCGTTGCCTCCTTATTGGTATTCAGTTCATGCAAATGGTTGTAAACGTCGCCCAGCACCTCGCGGATGTGACGGAAGTTCTTGGTATCCCGTCCTTGCGCGATATTGAAGATCAGGTGCTCGGCGTGGTCAAGAATCTGTCCGACCGCCTCCTGCTCGGAATACGCCGCCTCCGAAATCTCTCCGCACGCGGCGATGAGCTGGCGCAGCACGCTTTTTTCCTTGACGATGCGCGCGTAATCCTTGACGTTGAGCGCATCGGGAACAGCATCGGTCAACGTGCGGATATAATCCTCGCCGCCCGATTTGTCGTAAATGCCCTTGGTCACCAGCATATCGATCAGTGTCACCACGTCGATTTCGCTGTTGGCAAGGAACAATTCATGCATGGCAAGGTAGATCTGCTTATGCTCCGAAATGTAAAAATCCTCGGAATTGAGCAGATCCGCCACCTCATTGAGCGCCGCAGGATCGATGAGAACCGACCCGAGCAGAGATTGCTCGGCGGGCATCGAGAACGGCAGCTTTCTGATCAGCTCGTCCTGCATGGCTTATTTTTCGCAAACAAGGACGTTGACCTTGCCCGTAACCTCGGTATAAAGCTTTGCTTCCACCTCATATTTGCCGTACGTTTTGATGTTTTCGTGCAACACAAGCTTTCTCTTGTCAATCACGATACCGTGATCTGCCTCCAGACGCTCGGCGATGTCCTTGGTGGTGATCGAACCGTAGAGCCTGCCGTCAGCACCCGAGGATGCGGGAATCTTAACTACCAGCGTCGTGAGCTTTTCTGCCAGCGTCTGTGCCTCCCTACGCTCGGTCTCGATGCGGTAAAGCTTCGCCTCCGCCTTGACCTTGACGTCGTTGAGCGACTGCGCGTCGGCGGGCTTTGCCAGCTTGCGAGGAATCAGAAAATTCTTACCGTAGCCGTCCGACACCTCAATCACGTCATTCTTTTTACCCTGTCCCTTTACGTCTGCCAATAAAATCACTTTCATGATGTAATTTCTCCGTTTTCTGTTTTTTTTGATTTTTATACGTTCCGAGTCAGCGGAAGGAATACAGCCTCCCCATGCCATCTCATCGCTTCGTTTGTTTTTCGATCTCGTATTCGTTGTCGAGATAATCGTCGAGTGCGTCCTTGAGGCGGCGGCACGCCTCCTCAAGCGTCACGCCCTGCAGTCTTGCTCCCGCCATGTCGTAATGTCCGCCGCCGCCAAGCTTTTGCATGATGATCTGCACGTTGATTTTATCGTGCGAGCGCGCAGAAATAGTAACCGTGTCCTCGGCACGAAGAATCGCGAAGGACGCCTCGATACCGTCGATGTTCATCAGCTTGTCCGCAGCCTTTGCGACCGCGATATTGTCCTCCTCGGAGGCAGTGCGATCAACGCTCAACCACGTCAGGGCAATCCGCTCGCGATAGGTACGCGTGCGGCTGTCGATATCGCTGGCGGTAAACAGGTTCGCCATGGTCTCGGTGAAGAAGCGGCGCACCACATTGGCGTGCGCACCTCTCTCATACAAATAATGCACAGCGGAAAAGGTCTGCATTCCCACACCCGTTGTAAAATTTTTGGTATCCAACATCATGCCGGACAGCATCAGGTTTGCCTCTTCCTTGAGAAGCTTATCGTGATGGGGACTGAACTCCAGCATCTCGCTGACCAGCTCACACGCCGATGAAACACCGGGACGGATATAGGTCATCAGCGGTTTGAACTCATACAGCTGATCCTGACGGCGGTGGTGATCGATGATCACGACGTTGCCCACGCATTTGAGCAACTTCGGCGCCTCGGTATTGAATACGTTGTTGACATCACTCATAATCAGTAGCGTATCGCTCCGTACGGCATCCATTGCCGTGTCGCCGCTGATAAACATCGAGCGGTATTCTGGCAGTGCTGCCAAAACGTCATAGCACATCCGAAAATTCGCGTGATCGCGATTCACGACGATGCGGATCTTCGAAGTGTCGCCGCCGCGTGCAGAAATGGCAAGGCGCGCAAGCCCCACCGACGAACCGATCGAATCGTAGTCGGGGGCGCGGTGTCCCATAATCAGCACGTTGCTCGCGTCCTTCATCAGACGGCACAGGTGCTGGGAGTTGACGCGCGAGGTGACGGTTGTGGAGCCTGCCATCGTATTGACGCGACCTCCGTAGGTGGTCACGCTTCTTCCGTCGTTGACAGCCGCCTGGTCGCCGCCCTTTTGCATAGCGATATCCAAAGCGTCACTCGCGGCAAGTTCCTTGTCCTCAAAGCTGACGTCAAT
>JAFTPJ010000005.1 GCA_017463405.1 Clostridia bacterium | reverse complement strand
TGACACGAGCCTCCTCGGAGCGTGGGTGTAAGGCAAAGAAGCCAACCGCCCAAGCCCGAGGGGGCTTGTCGTTTGCCTTGGCAAACAGCCTACCACGCTCCTACTCGTGTCAAGAGTCTTTCGCGGCATAAAACGCCGTTTATAGCTTTACTTCAAAAATATTAGGGATATGAGTAGCCCCTCCAATAATTCTGTTTACCACATTTGATATATAGTCATTGGCTTCATAAATCTTAAAGAGAAAGGCGGGAAAATAAGTTGCTTTTTTCTCGCGATTATCATTTACATAATGTGTATGTACAATGTAATTTCTAAACTTAATCAAAGATATCAATTCCTTTGCTATATGCGGCTCAATCAAAGTATCTTTTAACTCGGATACAATTGTAGTTGCAGAAATATATTTGCTAAAATCAAAATAAGTTTCACCCTTGTAAATATGGTATCTAACAGCACATTGAAGTAAATGTTTCATATTGCTTTCAAGATATTGAAATTCTTCTATTATCCTTCCAATCATTTCACGCTCTTCGTTATATGGCGTTACAAAACTTTTGTAGTCGAAGCATTCATTAAGTTCGGCTATATATTGTTTTGCGAACAGCATATATTCGTCATCATTAAAATGCCAGATATATTTTTCTTCCATTGGAACCTCCAAAATAATAAACAAAAACAACCTAAACCGAATAAATCGATTTAGGTTGTGGTTGGTGACCCGTAGCAGAATCGAACTGCTGTTACTGCCGTGAAAGGGCGGTGTCTTAACCTCTTGACCAACGGGCCGATGGTAGCGGGAATTGGATTTGAACCCATGACCTACCGGGTATGAACCGGTTGCTCTAGCCAACTGAGCTATCCCGCCAACGCTTGAATATTATACCACAAACCGATTCGCTTGTCAAGCCTTTTTTTGAAAAAATAAAAAAATTTTCTATCTTTGTCGCAAATACCAAAACTCAGATGTTTTTGCCTGTCGTTTTCGCCCGTTTTTCATGAATTTTCCGTAATACTGTGTTTTTTTCTTTGTCATGTTGCTATTCTGTTCATTTTTTGGTGGTTTTACACAAAATAAAAGATTGTTAAATTTTTATTTTGCAACATATTTTTGCCAAGGCATTGACTTTTTGGGAATTTTATATTATAATATGGAATGGTAAAGTTTATTTTATTCGGCGGATGGTAACATTTCGCCGAAAAATCATTCGGAAAGGATCAGTATGTTCGAGAAAAAGAAGTACACGTTTCGCGGTGGCTCTCATGTTCACGAGCACAAGGACACCGCAACTCTGCAGACCATCCGTCTGCCCGAGCCGCCAACCGTCTCCATTCCGCTCTCCCAGCACATCGGTGCGCATGCGACGCCAATCGTGCAGAAGGGCGACTCTGTCAAGATCGGTCAGGTCATTGGCGTGGTGGAAAACGGGCTTGGCTGTCCGGTTCACGCCAGCATTTCGGGCACGGTGAAGGAGATTGTCACGCGGCATAACGCACAGGGGGTCCCGATTCAGAACGTCGTCATCGAAAACGACGGCTTGCGTACGCAGTGCGAGACTATGCAACGCCGCACGGCACCTCTGGAGAAGGCAACCACCGAGGAGATCATTGAGACCGTCCGACAGGCGGGTATCAGCGGTCTGGGAGGCGCAACCTTCCCGACCTACGCGAAGATTCAGAGTGCGGTCGGCAAGGCAAAGGTAGTCATCATTAACTGCGCCGAGTGCGAGCCTTACATCACGGCGAATCACCGTCTCCTGCTGGAGCGTAGCAAGCCCGTAATCGAGGGATTGGAGATTCTGATGCACGCGTTACACGTCACCGAGGGAATCCTTGCGGTGGAGGATAACAAGCCAGACGCGATCGAGCTGCTACAAAGGGAAACGGCTGACAAGCCGAATATCCGCGTTTGTGTGCTGAAAACAAAGTATCCGCAGGGGGACGAGCGTCAGATCATGTACGCGATTTATAAAAAGGAGCTCCCCCCCGGAAAGCTTCCCGCCGATCTCGGATGCATGATTGTCAATGCCGAGACGAGTGCGGCAATCTCCCGTGCATTCTACCGCGGTATTCCGCTGGTCAGTCGCATCGTCACGGTGGCAGGCGACTGTGTCAAGGAGCCGAAAAACGTGCGCGCTCCCTTGGGTGTTTCCTACCGTGAAGTGATCGATTTCTGCGGCGGATGCGTCAAGGAGCCGAAGAAGATTGTCAGCGGAGGTCCCATGATGGGACAGGCACAGTGGGATATGGACGGTCCCGTAACCAAGGGAACCTCGGCACTGCTGGTGTTCTCCGAGGAGTACGACAGGATCAATACGTTGCACACGGCGTGCATTCATTGCGGTTGCTGTATTCAGCATTGTCCGATGCATCTGATGCCCAATTATCTTGCCGAGTATGCGCAGGCGCGCAGATATGACGATGCGGCAAGGATGGATGTGATGAGCTGTGTTGAGTGCGGTACGTGCTCGTACAACTGTCCAGCAGGTGTGCAGATCGTGCAGTACATCCGCGTGGCAAAGGGTGCTTTGCGCGCAAAGAAAAAGTAATTTCATCAAAAAAATTCCGAAAGGATATACTTATGGATTCCAAACAACAAATGCCTATGCAGCCTGCTCCCTCGCTGTTGACGGTTTCTCCTTCGCCCCATGCGAGACGGGGAATGACCACGTCGTCGGTGATGAAGGACGTGCTGATCGCGCTCCTGCCCGCAACGGTATGGGGCATCTATGCATTCGGATACAAGGCGGCGCTGGTGGTATTGATCTCGGTTGCCTCCTGTGTGCTGTTCGAAATGCTGACACAAATCATTTTGAAGCGCACCGTCACGATCGCGGATTGCTCCGCAGCGGTTACGGGTCTGCTTCTCGGACTGAATCTGTCCGCTAACGTACCGCTGTACGTGCCCGTCGTGGGTGCGGCGTTTGCCATTATCGTGGTCAAGCAGCTGTTCGGCGGTATCGGTAAGAACATTATGAACCCCGCGCTTGCGGCACGTGTCTTTTTAATGATGGCATGGGCAGGGGATATGAGCAATTACGGGCAGGTGTTCGATGCGGTTGCCTCTGCGACGCCCCTGACTTCGATCAATGCGGGTGTGCTCCCGGAGGGGGTGACACTTTTCGATCTCTTCCTCGGACGCAATGGTGGATGCATCGGCGAGGTGTCGGTGCTGGCACTGCTGATTGGCGGTGTGTATCTGCTGGTTCGCCGTGTCATCCGTTGGCACATTCCCGTGGCAATGCTGGGAACCGTGGCGATTCTGACCTTCCTGTTCCCGATCCTGCCCGAGGGCGTGAGTGCGACGCTGATGGACCGTGCGGTATTTATGACCGCGTCACTTTGTAGCGGCGGCTTGGTGTTGGGCGCGATTTTCATGGCGACCGATTACGTGACCTCTCCCGTGACGAACGTCGGCAGACTCATCTACGGCATCGGATGCGGCGCACTGGTCGTGTTCATCCGCTACTTCGGCGGATATAATGAGGGTGTTTCCTTTGCGATTTTGATTATGAACGCGCTTGTCTGGTATCTGGACATGGCAACCAAGCCGCGCGTGTTCGGTAAGAAACGCAGGGAAAAGAAAGCTTCGTGAAAGGCGGTATGTATCGATGGAAAAACTAAAAAACAACTCGGTATTGAGTGCCGCCGTAATCGGACTCAAGTTACTTTTGATCTGTGCGATTATCGCGGGTATCGTTTCCTTTGTTTACGCATTGACGGCGGACATCTATGCGGAGAATATCAAGCAAACCAAGGAGCTGTCGGTCGGAAAGATTTTTACGGGCAAGGATGAGACGCGCCTGCAGTACACCGAAATCGGATCGTCAGACGGAGCAACCGTTTCCGCTGTTTACGAGGGCGACGTGCTGCTCGGCTATTGCGTCGAGATCAAAACCGCGGGCTTTGGCGGCGAGATCGAGCTGATGATCGGCTATAAGGCGGATCACAGCATTTACGGTGTGGACGTGGTCAGCCATACCGAAACCCCCGGCTTGGGTTCCAAATCGGCTGACGAGAAATATCTAAAAAACAACTACAGCGGCAAGAGCGGTGTGCTTGTTGCGGGTACCGACGTAGACATGATCGCGGGCGCGAGCGTGACCTCTGGTGCGGTGCTGGACGGCGTGAACCGTGCAACGGCGGCACTGGAAAACATATTGAATGAGGGAGGTGTCGACGGTGAATAAGTATGTAAAACAGTTAAAGGAAGGCTTGCTTGATAACAACCCCACGCTGGTACAGCTACTCGGCATGTGTCCCACGCTGGCAACAACCACCTCGATATCCAATGCGATTGGTATGGGTCTTGCGGCAACCGTGGTGCTGATCTGCTCCAATCTGTTCATTTCTCTTCTGCGGAAGTTTATTCCGAAGCAGGTGCGCATTGCGGCGTACATCGTTATCGTTTCGGGCTTTGTGACGGCGGTTGAACTGCTGATGCGCGCGTATTTTTACTCGCTTTATCAGTCGCTCGGACTGTTCATTCCGCTGATCGTGGTCAACTGTATCATCCTGGCGCGCGCCGAGGCGTTCGCCTCCAAAAACAAGCCGCTCCCGAGTATCGTGGATGGCGTGGCGATGGGCTTGGGCTTCACCTTCGCTCTGTGCGTGCTTGCGTTTGTGCGTGAGCTGTTAGGTGCGGGTACGGTGTTCGGCTTTGCCATTCCCGGCTACAGCGAGAATCCGATGGTTATCTTTGTTTTGCCCGCAGGCGCGTTCATCACGCTCGGAATCGTCATCGCGGTGGTGCAGAAGATCCGCAATGCCGTTGCGGATAAGGCACATCTGAAGGCTGTTGAGGAAACGCGTAAGAGCGTTTCCAAGGCAGAGAACAGAGAGGAGGCAAGCGTATAATATGGAATACTTTGGTTCTGTTATGTCGCTGATGTTTACAGCACTGCTGGTGGAAAACTTCATTTTCTCCAAGTTCTACGGTTGCTGTCCCTTCCTCGGCGTCTCCGAAAAGCCCGCCACGGCACTCGGTATGGGTATGGCGGTGACCTTTGTTATCACGGTCTCCAGTGCGGTGACGTGGTTGGTGTATCACTTTTTGCTGGTTCCCGAATGGGCGGATTATGATCTCGGATACCTCAAAACCATCGCATTTATCCTGGTGATTGCGGCGCTGGTGCAGTTTATCGAGATGTTCCTGCGGAAGTTTATTCCCACACTCTACAGCGCGCTTGGTATTTACCTGCCGCTGATTACGACCAACTGCGCGGTGCTCAGCTCGGCGCTTTTGATCGTGCAGAAGGAATACGATTTTATTCAAGCGGTCTGCTTCGGCTTTTCGGCGTCGCTCGGCTTTACGCTGGCGATTGTGGTGTTCGCGGGCGTGCGTAGCCGCATGGAGAATGCCGATCCTCCCAGAGCCTTCAAGGGATTTCCCTTGACGCTGATCGCGGCAGGATTGCTTGCCATGGCGTTTTCCTGCTTTTCGGGCATCAAATTCGGTTGATGCCAACCATATCACGAAAAGAGGGCAATTTACATATGCAAATTCAAGACGTATTGATTCCCGTCGCCATATTTGCGGGATTGGGAATTTTGTTCGGTGTGATTCTTGCCATCGCCTCCCGCGTGTTTGCGGTGCAGGTGGATGAGCGGGTCGAGCAGATCACCGAGGCGCTTCCGGGAGCAAACTGCGGCGGATGCGGATATTCGGGTTGTGCCGCGCTTGCTGAGGCAATTGTCAAGGGAGAGGCAAAGCCGAATGCCTGCAACAGCTGCAGCTCCGCGGGCATCAAAACAATCGGTGAAATTATGGGAATGGAGGTCGAGGAGGCGGTTCCGTTGCACGCGCACGTGATGTGCTCGGGAAACTGCCACACAGCGGCATACAAGTACCGCTATGAGGGGGCTTCCGACTGCATTGCGGCGGAAAAGCTGGGCAGTGGTAATAAGGCGTGTCCCAACGGCTGCATCGGGCTCGGAACCTGCGTGGCTGCATGCAAATACGATGCGATTCACATCGTGGACGGACTTGCGGTGGTGGATGATACAAAGTGTATCGGTTGCGGCGCATGCGCAACGCTGTGTCCCAAGCATATCATCACGCTGATTCCCGTGTCGAGTAAATACTGCGTGGAGTGCCGTTCGGTGGAGAACGGTGCAATTACGAGAAAGCATTGCGATGCAGGCTGTATCGCTTGCAAAATCTGCGAGAAGAACTGTCCCGTGGGGGCGATCACGGTCACGGACTTTGTGGCATCGATTGATCAATCCAAGTGCATTTCCTGCGGCAAGTGCGCGGAGAAATGCCCGCGGAAGGTCATTAAGCTTTGTGATTGAAGCACGTTGTTTCGGATGGTAGATATAACGAACGATTTTCGTCAGTTCTCATAAAGTTTTGATCAAGCTTTTTCAAAAGTTTGCGCGGAGGAGGGTGCATAACCCTCCTCGCTCTCCGCAGAGGGCGAATTTCTTCTTGCGGCGTTTCTTTTTGTTAGCGCAAACTCGCGTAGCGATTTGCGGCGAGCTTGCGAGCCTTTTTCATTTGCGCTTCTTTCCTGTAAAGAAAAAGCGGCTAAAGAGTTTGTGCATTGTTAAAAACTGTATGTTTTTGGCCTACAAACAAAAGAGGCTGTCTCAAATTGACGATTTGAGACAGCCTCTTTTTTACTGTTTATTTCAAATTCCAACCTTGTTTTCTTCAGACTCGACCTCTGCACTGTCATCGTCGTCCTTATCCTTGTCGGACTTCTTCTTGAACTTCTTCTTGGACTCTTCGTCGTCCTCAACCTCATCCTCGCCATCATCCATATTCAACGGTTTTTCCTTGACGGTGACGAGCGTGGATTCGATTCTGTGGTCAACCACCGATTCCACCTTGATCATCATATCCTCGGTTTCCAGCTCCAGTTGGGTTCCGTCGTCGGGAACCTCGCCCAAAAGTCCGAAGATATAACCGCCGAAGGTGTCGCAATCTTCGGTGTCAAAGGTGATGCCCAGGTCCTCCGTCACTTTTGTCAGGGATGCGGAGCCAAGAATTTTCCACTCGCGCGTTTCCTCGTTCAGACATACAATCTCCTCCACGACAACCTCGTCCTTGTCGCCCATGTCGCCGACCAGAAGCTCAAGTAGATCGTGAATGGTGATGACGCCGCTGGTTCCGCCGTATTCGTCAACGACGATAGCGAAGTAGTTCCGCGTTTCCTTCATGTTGGTGAAGAGAACGTCCGCCTTCATGTTTTCGGGAACGAAGTAAGGCTTTTCGGAGGCAAGCTTGATCGCCTGCTCCACGTTTTTGCAATCGATGCGGAAGAATTTTTTGATGTTGAGGATCGCGATGATATCATCGGCATCCTCGCCGCAGATGGGATAGAAGCCGTGACGAGATTGAATAATTTTTTCTCGCCACTGCTCGAGCGTATCCTCGCGATACAGCATATCCACATTCCGACGGTGCGTGCAGACCTCGGAAATGAGAATGTCGTCGAATTCGAAGATGTTCTGAATCATCTCGTTTTCCATGCTGTCGATCTCACCCTTTTCACTACTGGTGTCGAGGATCATACGAATTTCCTCCTCGCTTGCCGCCTCTTCCTCCTCGTTGGGATTGATTCCGAACATGCGGAGCAGACCGTTTGTGGTCTTGGTCAGAACCCAGACCAGGGGGGCAAAGATGCAGGACATGCCGCGGATGAAGCCCGAGAGCGCCAAGGAGAGCTTTTCGGCGTTCTTCATGGCAATCTTTTTGGGAACGAGCTCTCCGAGCACGATGCTGAAGAAGGAGAGCAGGAGGGTGATGAGAATGACGAACACGGATTCGGGAATGACGATGCCGTTATCCTTGATAAATCCCAATCCGTTGAACCAGGTGGTCAGGGGTTCGGCAAAGGTATCAGCCGCAAAAGCGGAACCGAGGAAGCCAGCCAGCGTGATGGCAACCTGGATGGTCGAAAGAAATTTGGAGGAATCCTTGGTCAGCTTTTGAAGTCGCTTGGCTTTTTTACGGGTTTTTGCATCCCCCTCCTCCATCATTTTTTCCAGCTTTGTGGAGTTCATTGATAAAAACGCCGTCTCGGCGCTTGCAAATATCGCGTTTAGCGCAATCAGCGCAATTTGTAATAATAAAGGGCCTATGTAATCCATATCGGTCTCCTGTAAAAATCGTGTGTAGTATCATTAAAAAATCAAAAAACGCAAAAAAGCATAGACCTACACATTTTTCTCCTATCATTTCAGAGAAAAACGTTAGGCTATGCCGCCGATTTATGAAATATAATGAAACGTACGTACAACAGTTAAGGCATTACACATCATACAAGTAGTGTCCGCACTATCGCCGTCATCCATTTTCGCTATACCTTCCTTTTAAAATTTGTCTGATATTATGTATGATAGCATAAGCGCCACTAAAAGTCAAGGTAAACTGCCTCTTGTTAACGGTTTATTTACATATTTGTTAATAAAAAATCTTTTTTTGCAACCCTCTTGCAAAAGTAAGCGGTTTGGTATATAATAGAAGCATCATCAAAAAGGAGGCATCAGTATGCTTTATACATTGAAAAACAGTGAATTGACCGTTGCGGTTTCCGATCTCGGTGCCGAGCTCCATTCGGTCAAGAGAGGGGCGTGCGAATACATCTGGGTCGGCAATCCCGACGTGTGGCCCTTTAAGGCGCCGCTTGTGTTCCCCGTGTGCGGCAGATTTTTTGAGGGCAAATATACCTGGCACGGCAAGACCTATGACATCAACTGCCACGGCTTTATCCGTCCGAGCACCTTTGCGGTGGAATCACAGACCGAGACGTCCATCTGCTTCCGCTTGGAGGCGAGTGAGGAGACGAAAAAGGTCTATCCGTTTGACTTTGTTCTGAAGGTGTGGTATATTCTCGAGGGCTCGAAGCTGACGAACCGCTTTGTAATGGAGAACCCCGGTGCGGACGTGCTTCCGATCACCGTCGGCGGTCACCCCGGTTTTAATGTACCGTTGGACGGCCAAGGCGAATTCACCGATTACTATCTGGAGTTCTCCGAGGCGTGCTCTCCCGATCACATCAATTGCACCGCGAACTGTCTTTTGGACGGCACCAAGACCGCATTTCCCTTGGAGAAGGGCAGAATCCTGCGTCTGAAGCACGATCTGTTCGACCACGACGCGATCTTTCTTTCCCGTGCGGCCTCCTCCGTAACGCTGAAATCCGACAAGACCGAGCGCTATGTGACGCTCTCCTATGCGGATATGCCGTACCTCGGCGTGTGGCATAAGCCGAAGATGGAGGCACCGTATGTCTGCGTAGAGCCGTGGTGCGGGCTTCCCGGCTACGACGGCGTCGTTGAGGACATGGAAACAAGACACGACATGTATCGCATCCAGCCCGGCGAATCCAAAACGGCAGAGTTCTCGATGTTGTTTGGTTGATTGAACATAAAAAGGGGTGATTCAAATGCGAAAATCGCATTTGGAAATCACCCCATCGTTTTTTCTTTGCGGATCGGCGTCGCAATTTTCGCACATTGCATGATCGCGTTTTGTCGTATTTGCAGTGAAAACCGCAAATTCCGAGCGCCCAAAAAGCCTACCTCCGGCTTTTTTTCGCAGTGGCTACGCGAATGACACTGCCCCTTACTTCAACCGATAGGTCAATTCGTTGAATTGTCTGATCCCTATATCCGAAAGGATACGGCGGCTGTTTTCGCGGTCCGTCTCGGTGTTGAAGTTGCGGATCAGCGGCAGTCGCACCGTGATGCGCTCGGGAGGGAGCAGGTCGATCAATCGTACAAGATTTTCACGCATGAGACGGATTGTCTTGCCCGTGTAGCGCTCGTAAATATCGGGGTTCATGTCCTTGCAATCCACGTAGAAATGATCAATGCAGGACGCTGCCGTTTCGACGAGTTCCCACGGGACGGCGAGTGACGTTTCAGCACAAAGGTGCCATGTGTAGCCACAGATTGCGCGGAATTCCTTGATAAAATCCGCGCGCAGAAGCGGCTCTCCGCCGCCAAAGGTGATGCCGCCGCCCGTAGCGAGATAGTAGAGCGCGTCGATCTTGACTTTGTCATAAAGCTCGTTGGGGGTCATTTCAACCATGCGGGTATCGGGCGCAAAGGAAAACGGATTGATGCAGTATTTGCAACGCAAGGGGCACCCGTGAAATACGACCAGCGAGGTCACACCCTGTCCGTCGGTTTCCAGGCGATGGCGTGAGATTGTGATGACGGGAGCGGTTATTGCTCGGTTCATTCCGTTATCTGCTCTGACACGGTGTCGGGGATCTGTGACGAAACTTCTTCCGTGGGATCAACGCTTTCCGTATCGAGGGGAACTGTGATGTCTCCCATGATATCGGTTTCTATTTCATCTACCGCACCCGTAGGTACGGAATCCGATATGATCTCAATGCTTTGCGCCATGCCGTTTGCTGCGTAGGCGACCGTGATGAGGTACAGCGTACCGTTGTGGAAAATTTCAAAGTAGTCTTCTGTTTCGCTTTCCGATTCCAGATACTCGTTCCATGCTATGCGTATGTTTTCACGGTGAAACATTGTGATGTAGTTGTTCCGTTCTTCCCGGGCGTAGGTGAAAAGAACCTCCAGCTCGGGGATTGCAACCTCGCCCATATCGGTTTCCTCGATTACAGGAACCCCTGCGGTAGGACCGATCTCGGAATCCTCGGTTGCAAGGGTCGTATCAACAGTGACTTCCTTTGATCCGGTGGTTTCTTCCGAAGCCGTGGTTTCGACTTTCTGTTGCGGTACAGTGATACACGAGGCGGTTGCTGTGGTCACCGTCAGCGCAAGACCTGTGAGTGCGACCGCGCGACCTGCGCGCTTTCGTGCTTCCAGCTGTTCCTCCAGATAACGCACCTCTGCCTCACATTTGGGGCAGGTGCCAAGACAATTGCCTTGATGCTTGCATTCGGAGGTTACATAGGCAATGTCGTTTTCCTCGGCAATGCGACGGCGGATTTCTTTCAAAATTTTACATTTGCTTTTTCCGTTCATGATAATCTCCTTTCAAAGATGATATAAAGAGGTACAATTTCATTATAGCATATAGCGGTGTATTTGTCAAGTATAAATAACACCTCATCCGTCAGCCTATGGCTGCCACCTTCCCCTCAAGGGGAAGGCTATCAGATTCCGCGCTTCCGAAAGTTGAAATATGATTTGGTATATTTTTTTGCAAATAATATTTTATGCTTTGAAGTACGGTTCTTATAAGCTTTCCCCTTGCGGGGAAGGTGGTGCCGTTAGGCGACGGAGGAGGTGTTATTGTTTTATAAGCTTTTTGAGAGAATGAAATCATTGATCTCGCTTTCTCCGATGACGCGGATGCCGTGTGCTTTGAGGCAGGCGGTGGTGATGCCGTCACCTGCGATCAGTGCTTTTGTAAAGCTGCCGTCATAGACCAAGCCGCTCCCACACGAGGGGCTTTTTTCTTTTAAGATTGCGATTGTGCAACCATGCTCTTTTGCGATACGTAAAGCCTCCTCGGCTCCGCGACGGTAATTTTCGGTTACGTCATGCCCGTCTCGCATCATCACGCGATCTCCGACGATCTCCGACGGTGTGCGCGGTGTGGGAAGTCCGCCCAGTACCTCGGGGCAGACGGGGATGAGCGTATATTTACTTTGCAGAGCGCGTACTGCGTCCACGGGCTTGGATGTGCCGTCGTAGCGGCATGGCTCGCCCAATAGACACGCGCTGACAAGGATTGGCTTCCGGATACTCATAGCTTACCCCTTGATCTTTTTCCAATACTCTGCAGCGGCTTGCTCGGTTTTATTGGGACCGGGCTGATAGAAGCGTGTGCCGAGCAGGTCGGAGGGGAGATACTGCTGTGCGACGTAATGATTTTCATAATCGTGCGGATATTTGTAGCCCTTGAACAGGGGACTTTGCAGATGTAGCGGCACGTTGATACCTTTTCCCGCCTTGGCCGCCTCGGTTGCGGCGATGACTGCCATGTCCGCTGCATTGGATTTGGGAGAGGTCGCAAGCAGGATTGCCGCATTGGCAAGCGGGATCTGTGCCTCGGGCATACCGAGCTCCTTTGCCGATTCACAGCAAGAACGTGTTACGACTGCTGCGAGGGGATAGGCAAGTCCCACGTCCTCGGACGCGATGACCTGCAACCGTCTGCAGACCGAGAGCAATTCTCCCGATTGCAATAGCTTTGCGAGATAGAATACCGCCGCATCGGGGTCCGAGCCGCGGATGGATTTTTGCAGACAGGACAGCAGATCGTAGTGTGTGTCGTCATTGAAGTTACCCACCGAGGTGTCAAAGCTGTCGACGTGCTCTTTCAAAATCTCGCTGTCAGCGGTGTGGTAGGCGTTTTCAAACAGCACGATCGAGTGCCGCACGTCGCCGCGCGCGCAATGCCCGATATAGCGGCAGACCTCATCGGATGCGGTCTTTTCCAAGCCGTTTTCCTCATTGAGATACCGCAACGCGCGCCGCAGGACGGGGTGCAGTGCTTCGGGCGTGACCGTCTTGAACTCAAAGAGCGAGGAGCGCGAGAGGATTGCATTATAGACGAAAAAGTGCGGGTTTTCGGTAGTGGAGGCAATCAGAGTGATGCGCCCGTCTTCCATGTATTCGAGGAGCGATTGCTGCTGCTTGCGGTTGAAATACTGAATCTCGTCGAGATACAGAAGAATTCCGTCCGCGCCGAAGAGATTGCTCGTTTCCGAGATGACGTCCTTGACGTCGGAGAGAGACGCGGAGGTGGCGTTGAGCTTGCGGAATGTCATGCCCGATTGCTTTGCGATGATGGAGGCGGCGGTGGTTTTTCCCGTGCCGGGGGGACCGTAAAAAATCATATTTGTGATTCTGCCGCCCACGAGCATACGGCGGACAACGCCGCGTTCTCCAAACAAGTGATCCTGACCGACGATGCCGTCAAAATCTTCGGGGCGCAAAAGGTCGGCAAGCTGTGCGTTTTTCATGGTAGCTTCCTTTCATTGTTTACTGTTTATATTATAAATCATCGCCGTGATATTTTCAAGGTCTTTTTTCGCTTTTTTTCGCAAATCAGACGTGCAGCTCTCAAAAAACGGACGCAAGGTGCTGTTTTCGGTGAGCACGCGTTCGGCTTTTTCGACCAGATGCGCAACCGACAGATCCTCGCGTCGGATTGCGGGCTGTCCTGCCGGATTGGCAAAGGAAAGGATTTTTTCGTCCGCGGGATCCGCGGGGATTCCGATCGCGGGCGTCGACGCCGCGGTGGAGAGGATCATCGCGTGCAAACGCATGGTAATGACGAGCGCGGCGCCCGTGAACAATGCGGTTGCATCGGCGGGTTCCGCGAAAGTGACGACCCTGCCGTGCAGCTGCTTTGCCGCATCGCGTGCCGCATCGGTATCGTGCGCGCGGTCGAGAATCGGAAAGAGGGGGCGGAGCCCGTGGCGGCGGCAAAGCATCCGCGCCGCCGCAATGATGATACGGCGCGTGTCGATGCTTGACGTGCCACCCTTCAGAATCACGCACAGGTAGCGCGCTGTTTCGGGGAGGGCGAGCCCTTGCAGCTGTGCGTGCTTGCGGGATATGGGTGGTAGTGGCATCAAAAGTGCCGGATCGGCGCCGAGATGAAGCTTGGCGCGGTCGACGCCGAGCGCTTCCACCGCGAGCATGGAATTGAGGTCGCGTAAACTGATATAGGTGCACGTCGCCAGCGCCTTTGCGGTACGTCTCCGTGCGCGCTCGCCGTATAGCGGACCGATGCCTGCGGCATAGAGCATGGGATGCGCACCGAGACGCTTGGCAAGTCCGATCAGATGCAGATAGTAGGACAGCGAGCGGTTGCTTGTACTGTTTTGCAAAAGCGACCCCCCGCCGCACAGAAAGACGTCCGCACGGAGCATGGCGTGTGCGACTTTGATCGGGTTGCGGCGATTGACGCAGGGAATGTCGAAGTGCTTTGCGTCCCGCCGCGGTTTTCCCGTCAGGGCAATGATGCGGATGTCGGGGGCAATGGTGTGCATCCCCTCCAGAAATCCCGAAAGAATTGCATCGTCACCGAGGTTGCGGCAGCCGAAATAACCGCCAATCAACAGGGTGCGGACGGGCGACTTTTTCAGCATACGGTGATACAGCATCAGGGTTTCTCTGCACATCCGTTCCGCACCGAAGCGGGTTAGAAGCTCTGCACGGGCGTCGGCGGCGTATTGTGCCCGTAAGTCGGGGCGGGACAGCAAAAACACGAGATCGTTTTGCAGGCAATAGATATCTGCCGCGTGCGCATCGCGACAGCAGAAGTTGGAGAGCGCCGCCTGTCTCATCGTATCCCCGTTCAGTACCCCGAGATATCCCTCGTTGCCGCAGAGAATGACCGCGCAGCCGCAGGCGGATGCCTCCATTGCCGCGCGGGAGACACCGATGAAGATATCCTGCTCCCGCAACAGGGAAGCCATGTCTTTTACCTGACCGTAAAGAGTAACGGCATCCGTGCCGATGATGCGGTTGGTTTCTGCGGCAAGTGTCGCGATGCGCGAAAAATCGCTTCCGCCCCCTGCAATGCCGATGCGAACGTCGGGAAACCGACGCAGGAGCGAGGGTGCGATGCGCAAAAGAAGCTCCGCACCGAGCGAACAATCCCGATCGAGTCGACTGGCAAACAGAATGCGGAGCGTGCGGGGCTCCTGCGGGAATACGGAGCGGGGAGCGTTGGGGCAGAAGCAGGTGCAGTCGATGCCGTTGGGGATTACCCGCACGCGTTCTGCGGGAACGCGGTATTCGTGTGTGACATACGTGCGTAAATCCTCGCTTACCGCCACGGTACGCTCTCCCCAGTAGCACATGCGGCGCAAGAGCGGTGTGATGGAAAAGCGGGCGTGAACCGTGACTGCGACGGCACAATCACGGTGCGAAAAGCCGCGCAGAAGAAGCGCGGGAATCCGCGCGTGCGCGTGCAGAATATCAAATTTTTCGCGGCGCTGGAGCCTGATCAGATCACGGCGCAACAGTAGCCAGCGGAGCGGATTATGTGTATGAATGGGGAATCGGATATGGCGGAATCCTTGCGCCTCCAGCATATCGGCAGTGTTGCCGCCGGACGATAGGAGTGTGATGTCAACGCCCATGCGACGAAGTCCTGTGGCAAGCTGTGCGATATGTGTTTCGGCGCCGCCTGTTTCCAATCGGTCGGTCAATAGCAGAATTTTCATAAATTTTCACCTCACGGTTAGTGTTTACCGCGGGTGGGATTTTATGCAAAAACGGTGTCGGATCAAAAGCATTTTTTGAGCCGACACTGTGTATAATATTACCTTTTTTCCACATATTCGCTCGGGGGAATCCCTGTCGCCTTCTTGAAGATGCGAGAGAAATAGCTGACGTCACCAAAGCCGACCATTGCGCAGATTTCGGTGACGGAATAGTTGGAGACATGGCGCGAGGAGAGTAGCTTTTTTGCTGTTTTGATGCGCAGATCGGTCAGATATTCCTGTGGCGTTTTGCCGATCTGTTCGCGGAAGAGACGACGCATATGGTCGGTACAATAGCCGTGGCGGGAAAGACATTTGTCCAGCGAAAAATCGGAATTCTGGAAATGATGGATGATGTGATTCATGATCTGCTCGACGCGCGGATCGATCTTTTTATGTTCGAGGCGCGAGAGGATCAGCTGTTGGATGGAATCAATCAGAGTGTCGGAAATATCCTTGTAGTTGGGGATTTTGCTGTAACGGACCGAATAGAGGATGTTGATCAGCGAGGAGATGTTACGGTCGCTGTCGTCGGTCAGGAACGTCGGTTTCGAGGTATCGAGTGAGGGAAAGTTGGAGAGCTGTACCCAGATGTCTCGAAAGCCCTCATCCGAATACTTGGCGTGCGGAATGTGCGGCGGGATACAGACGATGGTCTTTCCGTTGAATGGAATCAGATCCCCGTCAAACTCAAAAACGCCCTGCCCCTCGATGTTGGAAATGATCTCCCAGGTTTCGTGCATATGTTGTCCATGCGTGACGGTCAGTGCGGATTTTCCCGCAAGCAGAATATCCATATTCGGCGTTTCCCCTTTTTTGATATTTGATAATAGTATAGCACAGCCGATCGGAAAAATCAAGCCCTCCGAGACGCTTTTTTGAACAGGATTTTTGAAAAAATGTCGGAAAAGTACAAGTGATTCTCGGAAAAGTATCTTGCAATTTGATCAAAGGTGGATTATACTGTATACACCATCGTGTTCATGCTGAAAGGAGAGATTGCTTTGGTAAAGGATCTGACACGGGGAAGTCCCACAAAATTAATTATTATGTTTGCGCTGTCTATGCTCGCGTCGAGCATGATGAGCTACGTGTACAGCACGACCGACAGCCTGATGGTGAGCTGGTACATCGATCCCGACGCGCTCGGTGCGATCAGTGCCGCGTCTCCCGCGAGCGGGCTGATTGAGGGCTTTGCATGTGCGACTGTAGGTGGCTTTTCGATTCTTGCGGGGCGCATCTTCGGTGCGGGAGATTTACAGCGCCTGCGTAATATGATGGCGAACGTGGTCTATCTGTCGGCGGCATTCGTCGGTCTGGCGACACTGATCTGCACGGTTTTCTGCCGTCAGTTTGTATTGCTGATGAACACGCCTGCAGGCTTTGTGGACATGGCGACCTCGTATCTGTTCATTCTGATGGTCGCTATGCCGATTGCGGGTGTTTGCTGGGTATGCGGCAGCATGTTCCGCGCACTGGGCGACAGTAAGACACCTCTGATGATTTCCGCTATCTGCGGACTTTCGAATGTCGTGTTCAATGCGCTTTTCCTCGGTTTGATCAGAACTGGCATTGAGGGAGCAGCGTACGGAACGGTTTGTGCCAACGCGCTGGGGGCTGTGCTGTACCTCATTTTTCTCAAAAAGCGCATGAACATTCTACTGTTCGGAAAGGAGGATGCGTACATTTCCGTTCCGACGATGAAGATTTTGCTTTCCAACGGAATTCCGCTGGGATTGCTCAACTCGGTGATTACGGTCGGTGCAATGATTTTGCAGATTGCGGTCAACGGACACGGTGAGGTCGTGGTTAACGGTATCGCTATCGGTGGACGCGTGATTACCATCTTCTGGATGTTTTTTCAAACGTTTGAAAGCTCTATTATCTATTTCTGCGCGCAGAATCTCGGTGCAGGAAGGATCGACCGTGTGCGCCGCGGTGTCAAAAATACGCTACTGATCAATCTCGGCATCGGTGCGGTTTGTTTGGTTGTTGCGCTTTTGTTCGGAAAGTACATCTATATGATGTTTGTCGGCGACAGCCCCGAGATCATTGCGGTTGCCGAGCAATACGTATTCACGCAGATTGTATTCTTCCCGCTGATGGTGACGCTGTGCGTCTGGCGTGGGGGACTCAAGGGGCTCGGGAGCACTGTCCCTGCGGTTTTGTGCGGTGGGATCGAGCTGATCTCCCGCATGGTAGTATCTTTCTGCTTTGCGGACAATCTGACGGTGCTGTATTTTGCGGGACCGCTTGCATGGATCGGCGCGTCGATTTTTTTGGCAATTTTGTACCCGCGTACGTTGAGGCGGCGGGAGCGGGAGTTTGCAAGCATAAAGCAGAAACAGGAAGCGGCAGAACAGGTTGAAAAAGAAAATTCGGTGACAGTATGATGGCAGAGGGCGGCATCCAATGGGATGCCGCCTGGATTTATTGATATTTCAAAAACTTTTACGGATTTTTCATGGTAATTTGCGGACAAGTCTGTTATAATGGTGACAAGGACAAGGAAAGGAGCTTTTTATGAAGCCTATCTGGAGTTATTTTATGCAGCTCGGTCACAATATGTGGCGGGATGAGTGGTCGCGTGTGGAGTTCCGAGGACCGATTCAGACGCAGGTGACAGGACGCTATTTTGAAACGATGTACACCGACCGTGAGGTCTGGCGTCAGGTCATTGATTTTTTGCCGTCCTGCGGGATCAATACGGTTGTTATCGACATCGGCGAGGGCTTGCAGTATGAGACCCACCCCGAGATTTCGATTCCCGGAGCATGGAGCCGAGAGGAGTTGCAGGTGGAGCTGGCGCGGATGCGTGCGATGGGATTGGAGCCTGTTCCGAAGCTGAATTTTTCCTCGTATCACGACGCTTGGCTCGGGGAGTATTCGCGGATGCTTGGAACGCGGAAGTATTATGAGGTCGTGGGAGAACTGATCGATGAGGTGTGCGAGGTGTTTGGCAATCCGCGTCTGTTCCATCTGGGTCTTGATGAGGAGTACATCCCCGATCACCGCAAGGGAATCACCGTGATCCGCTCCGAGGACGTGTGGTATCACGATCTGTATTTTTATATTGAATGCTTGGAAAAGCGCAGCGCGCGTCCGTGGATCTGGGCAGATCCACATCGCGCACACACGGAGAGCTTTGAAAAAAAGGTGCCGAAGGAGTGCATTTTGTCCGAGGGGTGTTACGAGCGTTTGGTGGGGCGTGAGAAAACCGAAATTTTTTCCGGTTTGCGCGGAGCAAATTCGATCTTGGGGTTGGCGGCGTGCGGCTATGATCAGATTCCGTGTGTTTCCACGTGGGCGTGCCACCAGAATGCCGCACAGATGCTGCTCTTCTTTGAAAAAGAGGGCATTGCAAACGAGCATCTGCTGGGCTTTTTGGACGCGTCGTGGCAGAGAACCGACCGCGATTCGCTGTACACGCTACTCAACGATGCACACCGCATGAAGTACGCAAAAGAGTTGTTTGAGCGCTTGCATCCCGACAGAAAGGCTTGATCGGAGGATAAGTTATGAGTAAAATTTGGAGCTATACCATTCAATTGGGCTTTAATATGTGGCGCGATGAAACTTCCACGCCCGAGAACAACGGCGAATTTCAGTGTCAGTCGATGGGGCATTATCAGCACAGCATGCTGACCGATCGCGAGACATGGGGCCGCGTGGTGGACGCGCTTCCGTCGTTTGGGATCAATCAGCTGGTGATTGATCTTGGCGATGGTGTGCAGTACAAGAGCCACCCCGAGCTTGCAATAGAGGGCGCTTGGACGGGAGATGAATTGCGTGCTGAACTGTCGCGCGTTCGGAAACTTGGCATGGAGCCGATTCCGATGCTGAATTTCTCGTCCTATCACGACGCATGGCTACAGAAGTACAGCCGTCGGAAGGGAACCGAGGAATACGACCGCGTGGTTGCCGATCTGATTGATGAGGTCTGCGAGCTGTTCGACTGTCCGCGATTTTTTCACCTCGGCATGAACGAGGAGCATCTGCTTGATCCCACGCGTCAGCGTCTTTGGTGGCAGAATGATTACGAGCGCAAAGGGTTGATGCCCCGTACCCCGGAGGTATGGTGGCGCGATTTGTACCACTATATTGCTTGCGTGGAGAAAAACGGCGTGCGTCCATGGATCTACGGTGATTATTTTTATGACAACCCCAGCGGTTGGACAGAAAAGCTACCGCATAGCTGTGTGATCTCGCACGGTTGGTTCGAGCGTATTCTGCTACTCGCGGACGGTACGTATCCGCCGAGACGGACGTATGAGCTGTACCGTGAGACACACGAGGCGGGCTACGATCAGATTCCCGTGAGCAGCGACTGGACCTGCCAGCAAAACACTTCGCAACAGGTGTATCAATACATGGAGTGCGGCTACGTGAACGAGCATCTGCTAGGCTTTAACGTCTGCCCTATGCAGGCGACGGTGGATGTCAATTACTATTCACTGCTCAACAATGCGCACCGTATGTGCATTTCCCGTGAGATGTTTGCGGAGGCGTATCCGAATCAATAAACGTTGTTTTGCAGTGCGACTGTTTACGGTCGGATCTCACGGACAATCGAAACGCAAAATTTAGGATAGGCGCGCTCCTGTCCCTACCGCCTTGTCATAAATCATCATAACACAAACTCGGTAGAGACACTGGATCTCTGCCGAGTTTTGTATACATTTTGGTAAAAGGCTGTCGTTTTTTATTCGTTTTCACTCTCGCGGTGAAGCTTTCTGACGGGAGCCTGTCCCGTCTGCTTGCGGTAGGCGCGGTAAAAGGTGGAGTAATCGCGGAAGCCGAGACGCATCGCCACCGCCGTGGCGTTCTCACCGTCGGCGATCATCTGCTGTGCCAGGGCGATGCGCTTGGTGTTGAAGTACGTAAAGATCGATGCTCCCGTTTGCCGGTGGAAAATGCGGCAGAGATGGTATTTGCTGATGAAAAACTCCCTTGCGAGTGCCTCCAGCGAGAGCTCCTCGGTCAGATGCCCGTTGAGGTGCTCGATCACGCGATGCACCACGCCGAGATCATCGGAAAGAGGTGTTTCGGGCGTTTCCTTGGTGAGTAGCAGGACAATCTGCGTGATGGTCGCGCGGAGCAGAGCCTCTGCTTCGGGGGTGTTGACCGTCCCGTTTTGAGACAGTGCACCGATGCCGTCGAGCGCATCAAAAGCAGCGCGGATGGGATTGTTCAAGGTGTTCAGGGGAAAATAATTGCCCGAATAGTCGTGAAGTAGGGGGTGACTTTTGACTGCCGTCGGAAGTGCGTCCTCGTCAAAATAGAGCACGATGCGCTCGTAGGCACGGTTGCGGTCGGGGCAGACGTAATGATATTCGTACGGACGCATCAGAAGCAATGCGTGCGGATGCAACGGATATTCGATACCCTCGACGATGTGCTTGCCTCCGCCCTGAAGGATATAGATGATTTCATACGTTCCGTGACAGTGCGACTCAAAGGTGCTTGTATTCGGGATCGGACTTGCGGAATTGGAGTATTGCAGACTCGGATAGGTCAGTAAAATGCGGTTGTTGTCCATGGTATCCCTCCTTTTACCTTTATTATACAACAAAAGAGCAATATTTGCAATGTATTTCGCAAAAAAAGTGATAGACTTTTTTTACTAAAATTGTTATAATTATAATGTATAACTATGAATGAAGCATGCGCGCGCGATTTTGAACGATTTGCCGGTAAAATGAACGATTTTATATTGTATTTTCTTGGCAAATGCGTTATAATGGCACCGAAATGCTTCTGTCGGATGCTTTTCCGACATATCGCCAACACAGAAAGGATTTAAAAACTATGAAACTTGGTGCACAATTGTATTCGTTGCGTACGTTTGCACAGAATGAGAAGGACCTCAAGGAAACGATTCTGAAGGTCAAGGAGATGGGATATCAGAACGTGCAGTTCTCCGGTGTGGCTTATATGGAGCCCGAGGTTTGGGCACAGATTTCCGCCGAGACCGGTATGGAGATCGTATGCACGCATAATTCATTTGATCGCATTGTCAACGATACCGACAAGCTGATCGAGGAGCACAAGATCTTTGGTTGCTCCGTTATCGGAATCGGAAGCATGCCGAACGAGTATCGCGGAAGCCGTGCGGCATTGGATAACTTCTTCAAGGTTATGGAGGAGCCCGTGAAAAAGATCGAGGCGGCGGGTTTGCACTTCGCATACCACAACCACGCATTTGAGTTTGATAAATTCTCGGATGCCGAGGGCTGCGCAATGGAGGCTCTGATAGAGGAAAAGCCCAATTGGTTCCTGATCCTGGATACGGGATGGGTCAACTTCGCGGGCAAGAATGCCGCAGAGTACATCGAGCGAATCGGTGGTGCAAGACTGCAGTGCATCCACTTCAAGGAGTTCAAGATTGCGGATAGATCGACCATCTGCCCCTGCGGCGAGGGATTTTCCAATTTCCCAGAGATCGTCGCGGCTTGCAAGAAGGTCGGCGTGAAGAACGTATTGGTCGAGCAAGATAATGCAGTCGATATGCCCGATCCGTTTGGTGAAATGGAGAGAAGCGTGAAGTATCTGCTTCCTCTGTTCAACGCATAAGAGAAAAGGAGCACGGACATGAAATTAGGAGCACAATTATATTCGGTTGCGGATCGCGTCAAGACCCCCGAGGATCTGCGCGCGACGCTGGTAGCACTTAAGGAGCTGGGCTACGTCAACGCACAGTTTTCGGGCGTTCCCTCAATGGGGGCCGAGGTTTGGGCAGAGATTTCCAATGAAACGGGTATGCCCATCGTTTGTACCCATATGGATTACAACCGTATCGTCAACGACACCGACGCACTGATTGAGGAGCACAAGACCTACGGCTGCTCGGTCATCGGTCTTGGCGGTATGCCGGGTGAGTACAGAGGCACGCTTGCGGGATTGGAAAAGTTCCTTGCGGAAATGGAAGAACCGGTCAAGAAGATGACTGCGGCGGGAATGCATTTTTCATATCACAATCATTGGTTCGAGTTTGAGCCGTTTTCGGATGCCGATGGCTGTGCATACGACGTGATGTTGGAGCGCTGCCCCGATTGGTTTTTCCTGATCGACGTGGCGTGGGCACAGTTTGCAAAGGTTTCTGCTGCTGAATACATTCGCAAGATCGGCGCGTCGCGCATTATGAACGTCCACTTCAAGGATTACACCAATCCCGACAACTGGGATTCGCTGGTTCCTTGCGGACAGGGACTCGTTCCGTTCCCCGAAATCATCGAGGCTTGCCGCGAGGTCGGCGTTGAGAACGTGCTGGTGGAGCAGGATACGGCACCCCGTACGGGTGACTCGGTCGGACAGATGGCACAGAGCGCAAGCTATCTTGCACCGCTGTTGGCGAAATAAGCTTGAATTATTTTTAAGAATATACATCAAAACGAAAAGAGGATTACAACAATGGCAAAGTTTTTGATCTCCGCATTCGCGGACGAGGCAGGCGAGAGCCTGGACGCGCAAATCGCTGCGCTGAAGAGAAACGGTCTGCACTGTATCGAGCCCCGTAACATCAACGGCGGTTCCGTGCTGAAGAAGACCGATGAGGAGCTCAAGGAGATCCGCGCAAGACTGGATGCAGAGGGCATCTCGGTTCCTTCCTTCGGTTCTCCCATCGGTAAGTATCAGATCGCCGATGATTTCGAGCCACACCTGGCAGATTTCCGCCGTGCGTTGGAGGTCTGCAAGTTGCTGGGCACCAAGCGTATGCGTATGTTCAGCTTCTAAGTACCGCAGGACAAGCTCGTTGAGAACCGCGAGGAGGTTATGCGCCGTTTAAAGATTATGCTCGCAGAGGCGAAGGAGGCAGGCATTACGCTTTGTCATGAGAACGAGGGCAAGATCTACGGTGAGTGTCCCGAGGGTGTTGAGGATCTTCTGACGACGCTGCCCGGGCTGCGCGGTATCTTCGACCCTGCCAACTTCGTGCACAGCCAGCACGACGCGGTTAAGGGGCTGGAGGTCACGCTCCCGAGTCTGGAATCTATGCACGTGAAGGACTGCCTGTACGAGGGTAGTGTTATCGTTCCCGCAGGCGCGGGCGAGGGACACGTCAAGGAGGCATTGCAGAAGATCGACGCAATGTTTGACGGTGAGATCGTTCTGACGGTTGAGCCGCACCTGTACACCTCCGAGTCCTACAAGAAGTTCGACGGTAAGGAGCTCAAGCACAAGTTCGTGTTCGAGACCTCCGACGAGGCGTTCGACTATGCGGTCAACGCGCTCAAGAGTATGCTTGCCGAGATCGGTCATCCAATCGTTGACGGCCGCGGTTAATTGATCAACAGTAAAAATTTACGAAATCATAAAACGAGGTAAATCAAAATGGAAAAAGTAAGATTTGGTATTATCGGCGTTGGTAACATGGGCTCCGCGCATGCGAAGAACCTGCTTGACGGTAAGGTAGAGAACGGTGTTCTGGCTGCGATCTGCGACCTCAAGGACAGCAAGATCGATGCGGTGAAGGCGCATGAAAATGCTGCTGACGTTGCCGTATTCAAGGATTACAAGGAAATGCTGAACAGTGGGCTCATCGACGTTGTCATCGTAGCGGTTCCTCACTACTTCCACCCGCCGATGGTCATCGACGCACTCAACGCAGGCGTCAACGCCATCAGCGAGAAGCCCGCAGGCGTTTATACCAAGCAGGTCAAAGAAATGAACGAGGTGGCACAGAAGTCCGACAAGCTCTTCGGTATGATGTTCAATCAGAGAACCAACTGCGTCTACCGCAAGATGCGCGAAATGGTACAGAACGGCGAGATCGGCGAGATCAAGCGCGTTAACTGGATCATCACCAACTGGTACCGCACGCAGGATTACTACGATTCCGGCGACTGGAGAGCAACCTGGAAGGGCGAGGGCGGCGGTGTCCTGTTCAACCAGTGTCCTCACCAGCTCGATCTGTTGCAGTGGGTCGTCGGCATGATGCCAGAAAAGATGCAGGCGCACTGCCACTTCGGCAAATGGCACGACATTGAGGTTGAGGACGATGTCACCGCTTACATGGAATTCCCGAACGGTGCAACCGGTGTGTTTGTCACCACCACTGCGGACGCTCCCGGAACAAACCGCTTTGAGATTACGGGTACGCGCGGACGCTTGGTTTGCGAGGGCGGCAAGTTGATTTTCGATAAGCTTGAGGTAGACGAGCGCGAGCACTGCATGACCGCAAAGGGCTTTGCGGCTCCCAAATGCCAGTGGGGTATTGAGGTTGAGACCGACGGTAAGAACGACCAGCACGTCGGCATCCTGAACAACTTTGCAAACGCGGTTCTGGGACTGGAGCCCTTGTTTGTCAACGGCGTTGAGGGTATCAACGGTGTTCAGCTGATGGACTCCATGATGCTGTCTCAGTGGCTTGGTAAGGAAGTGGCACTCCCGATCGATGATGATCTGTATCTGGAGGAGCTGAACAAGAGAATCGCTACGGGTCGTACCAAGGAAAGCGTAGGCGACGTGGTTCTGGATACTGCAGGTACCTACGGCAGCAAATAAAAGGATCAAAGGAACCTCCAAAAAAAGAAAGGTTGATACTATGAAAGCTTTTCGTGTTGCAGTGATCGGTTGCGGAGCGATTTCCGGTAACCATATCAACGGCATTCTTGCTTCGGGAAATCAGGTTTGCGCGCTTTGCGACATCGTTCCCGAGCACGCACAGGACAGCGCCACAAAATACAATCTCGGCGATGTTCCGATCTATACCGATTATGTTGAAATGTTGGATCGGGAACAGCCCGATTCCGTGCACATCTGCACACCGCACTATCTCCATGCACCCATGTGCGTGGAGGCGCTGCAGAGAAATATCAACGTTCTCTGCGAAAAGCCGCTTGCTATCAATATGGATCAGCTACACGCTGTTCTGCAGGCGGAAAAGGAAAGTCGGGCACAGCTTGGTGTAAACCAGCAGAACCGCTTTGAAAAAAACATGCTCTGGCTGATGGACTTCATCAAGGAGCACGGTATTCGTTCGGGACTCGGCATTGTGAGCTGGGAAAGAAACGAGGCGTACTATCGATCGGGTCCGTGGCGTGGCACCATCCTCGAGGAGGGCGGCGGCGTCATGATCAATCAGGCGCTCCACACACTGGATCTGTTACAGCACATCTGTGGCATGCCCACGCACGTGACCGCGCATATCTCCAATGATTTCCACAAGGATTACATTGAGGTTGAGGACACCGCTGTGGCGCATTTCGAGCGCGAGGACGGCGTCAGATTCCATTTCTACGCTACCAACAACGCCACTGCAGACCTGCCCGTACAGCTACAGTTTGTTACCAAAGATAACAAAAAGGTCTTTGCGACCAACAACATCATTACCGTGGACGATCAGCTTGTATCCGTCTCCGATTCCACCTCGGCGCAAAATCCGAACATGGTGGGCAAGGCGGTATGGGGAACGGGACATGCTGTCCTGATTGCCGATTACTATAATTGTATTCGAGAGGGCAAGCCCTTCCGCATCCCCGGCTCGGAGGGCGCGAAGGTCATTCAGCTGATTCTCTCCATGTATCACTCGCACGGTAACCGCATCAAGACGCTGTCCTGATGCATCAATCCAATGAAAGGAATCAATCATATGAAAGACTTTTTCGGCGACCTGTTGCTTCTGAACACTCCCGCATCGGAGGTGCTCTACAACGAGGTCAAGGATCTGCCGATCATCGATTATCATTGTCATCTTAACGAAAATGAGCTGCGCAACAACCACCGCTTTGAGAATCTGGGTGAGCTTTGGCTCGCCGCAGACCACTACAAGTGGAGAGCAATGCGTCTTTGCGGCGTGGATGAAAAATACATCACGGGCGACGCAAGCTTCTATGAAAAGTATTTGAAGTATGCGGAGATCTTTCCGCTCTTGTGCGGAGGTCCTCTGTACTACTGGACGCAGCTGGAGCTGAAGCTCCTGTTCGGTATCACCGATCCGCTCTGTGCCGAGAACGCAGAGAAGATCTGGAAGATTGCAAATGAGGCGCTCAAGACGTTGGACGCACATGCGATCCTCAAGAAATTCAACGTCGAGTACGTTGCAACCACCGATGATCCTGCGTCCGCACTGGCGGCACACGGCATCGTCGGCAACACCAACGTGCGTCCCACCTTCCGCCCTGACTTCGTTCTGAACATGGACGAGGCGGCGATCGCAAGACTGGAGGGTGCGGTCGGTTATTCGATCAAGACGCTTTGCGAGGTTAAGAAGGCACTGAAGACGCGTCTGGAATACTTCCTCTCCAAGGGCTGCTGTATCGCTGACCACGGCATGGATTTTCTGCCGATGGCTGACTGCGGCGAGGCGCGTGCAGCGGAGCTGTTCGCACGTCGTGCGGAGCTGACCTTTGAGGAGAAGCAGGAGGTGTTCTCGCACCTGATGTACTTTATGGCGGCTCTGTACGCAGAGAACGGCATGGTCATGCAGCTCCACTTCGCAACCTTCCGTAACGTCAACGGTGCAATGTTTGAAAAGTGCGGTCGTGACGCGGGCTTTGACATCATGCGTGGTGCGGTGGATACCGACCGCCTGATCCCGTTCTTCGATACGTTGGCACAGAGAGGCGCACTTCCCAAGACTGTTCTGTATTCGCTCAATCCCGCGTGTGTTCCGTCGCTTGCGACCCTTTCGGGTGCGTTCCCGAACGTACGTATCGGCGCGGCATGGTGGTTCAGCGATACCGTTGAGGGCATCCGCCGTCAGCTGGAGACCATTGCGGAGTATGCGGTGCTGGGAACCAATCTCGGAATGCTGACCGACAGCCGCTCGCTGGCAAGCTACGTGCGCTTCGACTTCTTCCGTCGCATCCTCGCCGACTTTGTTGGCGGCTACGTCGAGAGAGGTGAGTACGATCTTGCAAGCGCCAAGAAACTGATGTACGCCGTTTGCTATGGCAATGTCAAGGCGTTTCTGAATCTGTAAAAAACAATCACATAGAAAAGAAAGGATATTTTTGCTATGAAAATGACATTCCGCTGGTATGGCGAGAAGGATAGCATTCCGCTTTCCTACATCCGCCAGATCCCGGGCATGAGCGGCGTTGTAACCGCCGTTTACGAGGTGCCCGTCGGCGAGGTCTGGGAGCTGGACAAGATCATGCGTCTGAAGTCTCTGTGCGACGCACAGGGCTTGGAGATGGAGGTCATCGAGAGCGTGCCCGTGCATGAGGATATCAAGCTCGGACGTCCCACCAGAGATCGCTACATCGCAAACTACGCAACCACCATCCGTAACCTCGGAAAAGCAGGCGTCAAGTGCATCTGCTATAACTTTATGCCCGTGTTCGACTGGCTCCGTACCAATCTGCATACCGAGGCAGAGGACGGCTCCAACTCGCTGTCCTACAATCATGAGGAGCTGATGAGCCTCGATCCGCACAACCTGCATCTGCCCGGTTGGGACGAGAGCTACACCTCCGACGAGCTCAACGCACTGCTGGATTCCTACAGCGGCATGAGCCATGAGAAGCTGTTTGAAAACCTGGTTTACTTCCTCAACGGTATTATGCCCGCGTGCGACGAGACCGGTATCAATATGGCGATCCATCCGGACGACCCGCCGTGGGATATGTTCGGTCTGCCCCGTATCATCACGGGCATGGACAGCTACAACAAGCTCTTCACCGCAGTGCCCAACAAGCACAACGGTATCACGCTTTGCACCGGCTCTCTCGGCGCAGGACGTGACAACGACATGGTGAAGATGGCATACGATCTGGCTCCCAGATCCTATTTCGTGCATCTGCGTCAGATCAAGTACTCCGGCGAGCTGGACTTCTGCGAGTGCGGACACCTGACGGAAAAAGGAAGCCTGGATATGTACGGCATCGTTAAGGCGTTGGTTGAGGCAGGCTTCGACGGCTACGTACGTCCCGACCACGGACGCAATATCTGGGGCGAGGACGGAAAGCCCGGTTACGGACTTTACGACAGAGCACTGGGTGCTACCTACCTTTACGGTCTGTTTGAGGCAGTCGAAAAGGGCTTGAAGAAATAAGAAAATACAAAGGAGATTTCAAAATGAAATTACCGTACAGAATCGATCTGTCCGACAAGGTAGTTGTAGTTACCGGTGCGGGCGGCGTATTGATGAGTGAGTTTGCACGTGCGCTGGCGGATTGCGGCGCAAAGGTTGCACTGCTCGATATCAACGAAAAGGCAGCACAGGAGATTGCTGCATCCATTGGTGAGAATGCGATTGCGATCGGCACCAACTGTCTGGAGAAGGGAAGCATCGAGGCGGCTCGTGACATTATCCACGAGAAGTTTGGTAAGGTCAACTTCCTGATCAACAGTGCGGGCGGAAACAATCCCCGTGCGACCACCGACAACGAGTACATGACGCCCGATCTCGAGGGTGCAAAGACCTTCTTCGATCTCGAGGAGAGTGGACTCAAGTTCGTATTCGACCTGAACATCACCTCTGCGTTCCTGGTAACGCAGGTCTTCGCAACCGATATGATCAAGACCGGCGGTAACATCATCAACATTTCGTCGATGAATGCATTTACCCCTCTGACGAAGATTCCCGCATACAGTGCTGCAAAGGCAGGTATTTCCAACTTCACGCAGTGGTTGGCAGTACACTTCGCTCCCTGCGGCATCCGTTGCAACGCGATTGCTCCCGGATTCTTCGCAACCAACCAGAACCGTGCGCTTCTGTTCAATGAAGACGGCACGCCCACGGCTCGTACGGGCAAGATTTTGGCAGGCACTCCCCAGAAGAAGTTCGGTGAGGTTTCCGACCTCCTCGGCACCCTTCTGTGGCTGGCGAGTGACGAGGCGAGCGGCTTCGTAACCGGTGTCGTTGTTCCCGTCGACGGTGGCTTCAACGCATACAGCGGTGTTTAATTGAAAAACAGCTTGCGCCCCCGCATGCGGGGGCGCAATGTGTTTTCTGCTCTGGCGACTGTTGTTAGTTCAGCAAAAGTTTACGCCGCGTGCTTGCGCGTGTGCATTTTTCCAAGAGGCGGTACGGAACCAAGCCGAGGAATGTTGGTCGCGCACCGCAGAGTGCGAAATGATTCTCGGCATTTCCCTTATGTTAGCTTTTTTGTGCAGTAAATGATTATACCATAAAAATTGAGAATTACAATTTATGAAAAAATGTAATACATTCGTCTTGTAAAAAGCGTCGGACAATGGTATAATATAGGATATCATAATGAAATGAGGACACCGAACATGTATCGCTACGAAACACATCTGCACACCTCGCCCGTCAGTAAATGCGCGAGAAAAACCGTTCGCGAGAACGTCGAGTTTTACAAAAGCGCGGGCTATGCGGGTATTTTCATCACCAACCATTTCATCGATGGCAATATCGATATCGACCGCTCTCTCCCGTATGAGGAGCGCATCAATTTTTACTTTTCGGATTATGAGGAGGGCGCTCGCATCGGGCGCGAACTCGATTTTCCTGTCTTCTGCGGCATTGAAATGTCCTATAGAGGGACCGATTTTCTGGTCTACGGGCTTGACAAGGAGTGGTTTCTCACACACCCCGAAATCGAACAGATGAAAAAGACCGAGGAGCTGGCGCTCATGGTGAGCGAGGGCGCTCTGACCGTTCAGGCGCATCCGTTCCGCGAAGCAGCTTATATCGATCACATCCGACTTTTCCCCCGTTGCGTTCACGGCGTCGAGGTCTACAATGCCAACCGCACAGATTTTGAGAACGCCATGGCGGAGCAGTACGCCCAAAATTACGGTTTGCTCCCGTTTGCGGGCAGTGACAATCATGTCGGTGGCGATCAGAAGCGATTCGGCGGCATGGAAGCTGAGACGCCGATCGTCGACGAAGCAGATTTCGTCCGCCGCGTCAAAAACGGCGAGCTGCAGACGTTCCGACATATCATTGCCGAATAATATCATAAACACATCACCGCAAGCCGATTGCCGGCTTGCGGTGATGTGTTTATCTGATCTCCTGCTCCAGATTCAAAAACAGGGGAGATTGAAAAAACTCCTGAATGGTAATCTCCAATCCGTCACAAATCTTTTTGACGGTGGAAACGGTCGCGCCGTTGTTTCTTCCGCTGATGATATTATTTAAGGTGGACTGCGTAATTCCGCTGATGGTGGCAAGCTTGTTGATCGTAATGTTTCTTTCTTTGCACAATTCCAGTATGCGCTCCCGCACGGCTGCTCCAATGTTCATGATGCAACTCCTTTGATTTTATTCTACGCTTATATTTTACCTTTTTTAACTCAAAATAATTAACCCAAAAAGGTTGACTTTTGAAATTGCGTATGATATAATAAAAAAGTAATTGAACGGTTTTCAACTATCTGTTGATTGACAAGGTGTACTTTTTGTGTTATAATGAACGTATCAACACGGGAAAGGGGCAAAAGCATGGCAAAGGACGAAAAAAAGAAGATTGATTGGAAGCGGACGTGGAAAAACAATTGCTACATGCTCGGCTTTATTTGGCGCTCGGCGCCGGGGGTACTGATACTGACCTTCGTCAGTACGTTGTTGAGCGCAGTGGAAAGCTTTTTGTCAGGGACGTATTTGCTGTTTTATGCGATTAACGCATTGCAAGAGCAAAGACCGCTGACTGAAATTCTGATTACATTGGGATGTATCTTCGGATATGTTCTGTTTACATCGATTTTCACTTTGATTGTTGATTATTATCGGCAGTTGCACAATCCTCGGGTGGAAGCATACATACAAGGACTGTTTCAGAAAAAAGCGGTGGAAGTGGAACTTGCCTGCTTTGAGCGCTCGGACTTTTACGACACCTATGTCAGGGCTACGGGCGAGGCGTCGGGACGTGCATTTACCGTGCTGAACAATTTTGCCGACGTGATATGGGTTGTGGTATACGTGGTTTCCTCGAGCGCGCTGATCGCGTCGATCGATCCCTTGTTTCTGGTTCTCGCTCTGATTCCGTTGCTTGTAACGGTGATTGTCGGTAAGCGGAGAAACCGCTTGCAGTACGAATACCGCGTGCGCCGTCGGGAGATCAACCGACAGAAGGATTACGTACAGCGCACCTTTTATCTGACGGATTTTTCCAAGGAAATGCGCTTGACCGAGATGTGGCGCGTGATGTTTCGGAGATTGCACAGCAGTGTTCGCGATCTGAAGGAAACGGTGCGGAAGTACGGCTATAAAATGATGTTTTTCCGCTATCTGTTCGACATTATTTTTTGCGTGATCGTTTACTGCGGCAGTATGATTCTGGCGACCTTTAAGACCTTGGTGATAAAGGATATGCTCGTGGGAGATTGCTTTGCGGTGATCAATTCCATCACGTCGATCGCCGGAAATCTTAGGTACGTAGGGGACGTGTTCTTTAAACTGGACGAAAATTCACTTTATATCGATGATTTGAGGAGCTTTTTGGAGTATGAGATCAAAATTCCCGAGATAGAGGATGCGCCGCCCGCACCCGTGCCTGAGACGCTGACGCTGTCGCACCTCGGCTTTACCTACGAGGGGCAGAACACGCCCGCTCTATACAATGTGAGCCTGACCGTACGGAAAGGGGAGCGGATTGCTATCGTGGGGCACAACGGTGCGGGAAAGAGCACGCTGATCAAGCTGTTGATGCGTTTGTACGATCCGAGCGAGGGCGAAATTCTGCTCAATGGAGAGAATGTCAAGACCTACCGCCTGTCCTCGTACCGCGCGCTGTTTGGCTGTGTGTTTCAGGATTACAGGCTATTTGCGACGAGTGTTGCCGAAAACGTGTTGCTACGCGGGGTACGTGAGGATGACCGCGCGCGGGTGCAGGATGCGCTGGAACGCAGTGGTGTTGCACAAAAGGTTGCAACGCTGTCGCACGGAATGGACACTGCGGTAACAAAGGAGTTTGACGAGGAGGGCGCGGTTTTCTCGGGAGGGGAGGCGCAGAAGATTTCGATTGCCCGCATCTTTGCGGGAGAGCAGGAGATCATTCTGATGGACGAGCCGACCAGCGCGCTCGACCCCATTGCCGAGCAGGAGATGTATCGCAACATGTTTGCCGCGTGCGAAGGCAGGACCGTGATCTTTATCTCGCACCGCCTTTCAGCCGCTACTGTGGCGGATCGTGTGTATCTTTTTGAGCATGGGAGGATCGTTGAAGAGGGGACACATACTGAACTGTTGGCACAAAACGGAAAATACACGGATATGTGGCACAAGCAGGCGGACAACTATACAGAGGAGGTGACGGCATGAGCGCGAAGCAGGAAGCACGGAAGCCGAAAAAGGAACGGCACTCGGCAGGACGTGTTATCAAAAACGTGTGGTATATGTTCGGATATACCTTCAAGTATACGCCCGGATATATCTGGGTCACGTTGGTTGAGGCGGTGGGACGCGCGATTTATCATATCATCGGTGTGCTGTTTCTCAAATACCTGTTTGATGCAGTGGAAAACGGAGTAGAGTTTCTAACAATCCTGTGGTACATTATCGCTTTTGCCGCTTACAATGCGTTGTTTGAGCTGTTCAACAAGTGGATGCTGGAGGTCTACCTACCGCGGGCGGATTTAGCGCTTCACGAGGGTATGCAGAACGAGCTTTACGAAAAGGCACGTTCGTTGGATCAAAGCTGTTATGACGACCCTACGTTTTACAACGATTTTATCTGGGCGATCCGCGAGGCGGATTCCCGCACGGCACGGATGCAGGTGGATTTGAGCCTGTTTCTCAATCGCATCATTTCCACGTTTGCTATTTTCGGCGTGTTGATGACGATGGATTGGATCGTTGCCGTGGCACTGCTGGTGCTGGTGACGGCGGGTGTGCTCATCAATCTGCTACTGAACAAAATCAATTATTGGCAGAGCCTCGAGATGAACCCTATCAACCGAAAATTGAGCTACATCGGCAGAATCTTCTATCTCCCCGATCATGCCAAGGAACTGCGGCAGAGAGAGATTGCGGCGCATCTGCGTCGACAGTACGCCGAAACGACCGAGGAAAAAATTGATTGTGCGATGCGATACGCAAAGCGGACGTTCGGGATCGCCCTGCTTTCCCATCTGTTGAGTAATGTCCTGCCGTACAGTGGCGTTACCGCGTATCTGATCGTGCGCTACATTCTTGATCCCGCGCTCTCGCTGGGCGATTTTTCGGCGAGCATGACGGCGACCTTAAAGCTGTTCTGGATGATCAACGATATGGGAACCTATCTGACCAAGTTCAACGAGCACAGCCTGTACGTCGAAAAGGTGCGCACATTTCTCGAATACGAGCCCAAGATCACGGGTGAGGAGCGCGGGCTGGAGGAGCTTCGGTCGCTCCGCCTTTGCAACGTGAGCTTTTCCTATCCGTTTGCAAAGGACGGTGAGCGCGTGCTGAAGGGTATTGATCTGGAAATTCGACAGGGGGAAAAGATTGCATTCGTCGGCTACAACGGCGCGGGCAAGACTACGCTGATTAAGCTTCTGATGCGGCTTTATGACCCAAGCGAGGGGCAGATTCTTTACAACGGCGAGGATATCCGCTCCTACGAGCCCAACGCCTACCGCAAGCACATCGGCGCGGTATTTCAGGATTACAAGGTATTTGCCGCGACGGTTGCGGAGAACGTGATGGGTGGGGATTACAGTGATGCGGACCGTGAAACAGTGATAGAGGCACTGCGCGCCGCCTCCTTTGCGGATAAGCTGGCAAGCATTCCCGCGGGGCTTGATGCACAGCTGACGCGCGAGTTTTCCAAAGACGGCGTTGGGCTGTCGGGCGGGGAATCGCAAAAAATCGCTATTGCCCGCGCGTTTGCGCACCCGTACGAGCTCATCATCATGGATGAGCCGTCGAGCGCGCTCGACCCGATTGCAGAGTACGAGCTGAACCAATCGATTTTGCAGAACGCGGCGGAAAAAACGGTTATTTTCATTTCGCACCGACTCTCCACCACACGCATGGCGGATCGGATTTACATGTTCGACGGCGGTCAGATTGTCGAATGTGGCTCGCATGATGAATTGATCGCCCGAAACGGAAAATATGCCGAGATGTGGCGCGTGCAGGCGAAGAACTATCGGGGTTGTGAATCATAATATTGCACAAAAACGTCCCTGCTTTTTTGGTACAAATGTAAATTGAAAAATGCCGCCGTTTGATATATAATGGATATATCGATTACAGCTTTTACGGAGGTTTTTATGAAGAAACGATTGCTATGCCTTTTGATGTGTCTGTTGATGGTATGCTTCTGTGCCTGCGGGGCTGGCACGGAGGAGGGGGTCACCGCCGATTCCACCTCGCAGCCCGACGGTACGTCCGCACCTGAGGAATCGAGCACGCCCGAGGTGTCGAGCACGCCCGAGGAATCGAGCGTACCCGAGGAAACAAGCAATCCCGAGGAGACGACGACTCCCGAGCCCGTGTACGACACGCCGCCCACACCGCCCGCTGCGGAGGATTATGACGGCTTCTCCTTTGATGCAAACGGTATCTGCGAGGTCGGACGCTCTTACGCGCAGGCACCCTATACCATTTCAGTATGGCTCCGTTTGGATGCAAATTTTGACGACCGAGCCGGCGCGATCTTGAGCAATTCGGATCAGTCAAGAAAAAACTGCATCAGCTTTGAAATCCACAAAAACGGCAACCCGTACCTGTGTTATCTCGATAAAACCTACGTGGAGCACAGAATTCTTTTTGAGGATGTGGATGTGCGCACGGGCGAGTGGCTCTATCTGACGGTCGTGCTGAACATCGAGGCAGGCTATGCGCGCTGTTATGTCAACGGCGTGCTGGAGCAGCAGATGAACGAATCTCCCAACGGAATGCCGTTTCAGGCGTATGGACAGTCGGTTACTCTCATCCCGTTTACCGTCGGCGGAGACCGCCAGGACGATAATCCGCGGTTCTTTGCGGGTGAGATCAAAGAGCTGGCGCTCTTTTCCGACGTGCGTACGACGGCAGAACTCCGCAATGACTACACGAACGGCATCGGTGACGGTGACGAAAATCTGATCGCGCTGTACGATCTGCGCGGAAAAGAGGCGTTCGGAACGGTCACGGACATGAGCGGAAACGGCTATGACTTTGTCTGCAGTCGCGATTTCTACGACGCATCTCAAGCGTACACGGGCGAGTATGCGTATTCCTTTGCGGTTGTCGGAGATACGCAGACGCTGGCGTTTTACGGCGGAAACGACGATTACACGGGCAGACGGGCGGCATACCGCGATTCTCTTCCAAACCTTTATAAGTGGATTGTCGACAATGTGGAGGCAAAGAACATCCAATACGTGTTCGGAATGGGGGATATCACCGAAAAGGACACCGACCCCGAGTGGGTGTACGCCAAGGATGCGATCACGCAGATGGACGGTGTGGTGCCGTATTCTCTGCTGTGGGGCATGAATCATGACACGCCCGCCCAACTGGACCACTACTTTGCAACCCATGAGACGTATGCAAATCAGATCAGGGGCTATTACCGCGAGAGCTCGATTGCCAATTGCTATCAGGAACTGACGGTCGGTGAGATCGACTATCTGATCCTGTGCCTGGACTTCGGCATGAAGGACGACGTGATCGCGTGGGCGAGCGGCGTGATCGAGGCACATCCCGAGCACCGCGTGATCATTACCACGCACGCATATCTTGAAAAGGACGGATCGCTTCTGGAAACGGGCGAGGACTACGCTCCCTCCGCGTCCTACTACGATCCCACCAACAACGACGGTGACGACATCTGGGAAAAGCTGGTGTCCAAGCATGAGAACATCTATATGATCATGAGCGGACACATGTCGGCAGAAACGGTTGTGATCTCCACACAAACGGGCGACCACGGCAACGAGGTTATCCAGGTGCTGGTCGATCCGCAGACGATGGACGGCGATTTCAAGGACGGTGGAACGGGTATGGTAGCAATGTTCTATTTCTCCGAGGAAGGAGATATCGTTGCGGTGGAGTATTATTCTACAGTGCGCGACGGCTATAAGCCCCTGCAACTGTTCGGAGCGGAATAAACAGTTCAAGCCAACTGCACAAAAATCGGTATCGTTTTTTGTGCAGTTGGCTCAATTTTTGGATAACGCTTGACTTTTTTATTTATATATGTTATAATGTGCATGCTGATCGTCGTGTATCAAAAGGGAATGGTAAGCCTTTTTGAGAACGGCGCCATGTACTTTCTTTTTAAGGAGGAGAAAAATGAGAAACAAAAGATGGATCGTGTGGCTTTGTATGATTCTGGCGCTTTCCTTTACCGTGTCGCTGGCTTCCTGCGGCGGAAACGGAACCGAGGGGTCCACCACCGACGGAACCACCGAAAATCGCGAAAACGAATCGACAACAGATCCGAATGAGAATACTACCAATAGCGGTGACTCCATCGGATCAGAGGACAGCTCTACGGGTCCCAACATAGGCGGCGATACGATTATACAGGATTGTACACTCGGTACGCACGACTACGGTACCGATAACAAGTGTAAGTCCTGCGGAAAGACTCTTGTTGCAACCGCGGGGCTGAAGTTCAAGGACAATGCGGACGGAACCTGCGCGGTTTCCGGTTATGACGGAAAAAGCACCTCGGTTGTGATTCCCGCATATCATAACGGCAAAAAGGTTACCTCCATTGCCAGAAATGCCTTTTACATCAACTTCTCTATTACAAGCATCGAAATCGGCGGTTACGTCGATACGATCGAGTCTTATGCGTTTACGCTGTGCGAATCGCTTGAAACCATTACCTTCGGCGGATATCTGAAAACCATCGAGGGAAATGCGTTTTTGAAGTGCGCAAAGATCGCAAAGCTGGATTTTCCCGCAAATCTGACCTCGATCGGCGTCAATGCGTTCCAGGAATGCACCGCACTGACTGATCTGACGATTCCCGCAAATTTGCAGTCGATCGGCAACGGCGCGTTCAAGGATTGCCGTAAGATCGCTACAGCAACGCTGGCATTTGTTGGCGGAAGCAGAACCGAAAATACCTTCCTCGGATACATTTTCGGTGCAAGTGATGCGTATAACAGCGCAAAGTTCGTTCCCGCAGGGCTGACAACCGTTAACATCACGGGGCCCGAGTTGAGCGACTCCGCATTCGAGGGTTGTACGTCTCTTACAAAAGTTACCATTCCCGACAGCCTGACCAAGATCAGCAATTCTGCTTTCAAGGGCTGTACCGCCCTGACGCAGATCACCATTCCCGCATCCGTAACCGCAATCGGTGACAGCTCATTCGAGGGCTGTATTGGCTTTACGACCTTCCCGCTTCCTGAAAAGCTGACCGCAATCGGTGCGGCTGCATTCAAGGATTGCACCGCGCTTACGGGCATTACGATCCCCTCGACCGTTACCGCAATCGGTGACAATGCGTTTGAAAACTGTGTTCTCTTTACCGAGATCGCGCTTCCGTCCGGTCTGACCGATATCGGTGACGCGGCATTGAAAGGTTGCATTGGACTGACGAGCGTTGAAATTCCCGAGGGCATAGAGGAAATCGGCGATTACTTCTTCCAGGATTGCGTCAATCTTGCGGAGGTAAAGCTGTACGAGGGTATCAAAAACCTCGGTAAGTCCGCGTTCTCCGGTTGTACCTCTCTGACGAGCATCGAGCTCCCCAACTCCATTACCACGCTGGGTGAGGCCGTATTCAAGGGACTCAACGGTTTGACCGAATTTAACATTCCCACGCACATTACCAGCATTGGCGTTTCCGCCTTTGAGGGGTGTAGCGGCTTGACCGAAATGGTGCTTCCCGAGCACGTGACTTATATCGGGAACTACGCATTCAAGGATTGTACTGGGCTGACCTCGATCGATATCCCCGATAATATCACAACGATTTATATCGGTGTGTTCAGGGGTTGCTCCAATCTGGAGACCGTTGATCTGCCCGCAAGCCTGGAGCTGATCGGTGACTATGCGTTCTATAACTGCACCAAGCTGAAGGCGCTCGATATTCCCGATGCGGTCACCCGTATCGGACAGTACGCGTTCTGCCATTGTAAGGAATTGAAGACGGTCGATATACCCGACAGCCTTGAGCGTCTCGGCGCTTACGCATTCTGTGATGCCATTGCACTCGAGGAGATTTCGTTCGGTGATAAGCTGACCATTCTGGATGAGTATGTATTCAAGGATTGTGCCGCTTTGAAGACCGTATCCCTTCCCGCAACTCTGAGCTCGATCGGTGAGTCCGCATTCCAAGCATGCGCATCCTTGCAGTCGATCGAGATCCCGGATCAGGTTACCGAGATTTACCGCAGTACTTTCTACGGTTGCTCGTCCCTGACCTCTGCCAAGATCGGTAACGGCGTGAAGGTCATCGGCGACGATGCGTTTGCACAGTGCGTGCTGTTGGAAACGGTAACGCTGGGCAACAGCGTGGAAAGCATCGGTGAGTACGCGTTCCACAACTGCTACGCGATCAAATCGATCGAAATTCCCAAGAGCATGAAGGTTCTCGGCTTTGCGGTATTCTACTACTGCACGGGTATGGAAACAGTTATTCTCCACGATGAAATAGTGGAGATTGAGGACTCCGCATTCTATCACTGTAAGTCTCTCAATAACATTGAAATTCCCGAAAGCGTCGAAAAGATCGGCGGATACGCATTTTACGGCTGTGAGTCTCTGACAAGCATCACGCTTCCCTCTAAAGTGACCTCGATTATGCCGTATCTTTTTGCAGGCGGATGCGAATCCTTGGCGGAAGTGACGATTCTGGGTGACATCACCTCCATCGGCGCCGAGGCGTTCAAGTCCTGTAAGTCCTTGACCGAGCTGAATCTGCCCGCATCGCTGACCTTGATTGAGAAAAATGTATTCCGCTATAGCAAATCCTTCTCGACGATCCGCTTCGATGGCACGCTGGCACAGTGGGATGCAATCAAGAAAGACGAAACATGGAACTCCTCGATTGCAATGATTACGGTCATCTGTTCCGACGGCAACAAGACGGAGATCGGCGTGGTTGACGCCCCCAATGAAGCAGAGGCGAGGACGTTTGTCAAGGATTCGCTCTCCATCACGCTGAACGAGGATTTTGAAGAAATCGTTGAAGAAGGCTATGACATTGCCTACGCCTCCGACGATACCAAGGTGCTGATGAAGAAGTTTGCGTTCGACGCGCTTGGCGATATGAACCTGACCTCCGAGTCGACCGTAGAGGAGTTTGCTGCGGCATTCGTTGCGGCGAATGCGCTCGGTGATCTTGAGGTGATAACCGAGAGCGGCGTGACGTATGTCGAAGCTGAAATTGTCGACGGCGACGCGACCTACAAGGCACTGGCAACCTTTGTCAAGACTGATGATGCATTTTGGATGATCGCATACGGATGCGATATCGATGTCTTCGAGGATTTGGTATGGGATTACTTCGAATACGCGGATAGCGTTGAATTCCTTGCGGTTTATACCTTGGGTGAATTGACTGTTCAAATGCCCGCAGATCTTGAAGCTTCCGACGAGACAGAGCTTGTTAAGCTTTTTGAGAGTGACAGTATGCTCGTTATGTTGCAAAAGGTTCCGTTCTCCAACATAGAGAGTGATGAGTCATATGATTTGACTGCAGATTCAACAGTGCAGGATTTTGCAAATGCATTCATTGCGTTAAACGTCGGAGATGCTTCTTCGATAGAATTGGTAGATCAAGATGGTTGGTGCTATGCTATCACTGAAGTTGCGGCAGATGAAATTGCATTTGTTGATATGTCGTGCTTCCATAAGTCGGCTAACGCGTTCTGGGTCGTTGAGTTTGTTGGTCTTGCGGATCAAGGCTTGGAGGATTTCTTCGCAATATATGCTGATACGGTTACCATTACCGAGGCAGCTTAATTGAAGCTTATCCAAATACAAAAAAGGGGGGGCTGCGTCATTGGCGCAGCCCCTGCTCAAAAAAGCCGACGGTATACTGTAGGGAGAAAAAGGAAAGGGGATACGCATGAAGGATCATCTGACACCCGATTATATGTTTGGAAGCTATCGCGAGGTCACTCCCGCGTTTCTTGCGTCGATCGGCGTGCGCGCACTTCTGATCGATATCGACAACACCCTGGCACCGTACGAGCAGGCAGAGCCCGACGAACAGATCGTCAAATGGTTCAAGGATCTGCGCGCGCACGGCATTTCGGCATCGCTGGTGTCGAACAATCATTCGCCGCGTGTGGAGCAATTCAACCGTAAGCTGGGGCTTCCTGCATATCCCGACAGTCACAAGCCGCGCCGTGCGACGCTAGAGCTTGCGATGAAACACATGGGCGTGACGCACGGGGAGACTGCAATGCTTGGCGACCAGTTGCTGACCGATGCATACGCGGGGAAGCATATCGGACTTGTGGCGATCATCGTGCCGCCCATCAAGGATAAGACCAATCTGTTCTTCCGCTTCAAGCGCTTGTGTGAGCGACCGTTCATCCGCAAATACGCGCGTACGTACGGTTATCAGCCGTGGATGGTCTTTTGGAAGATCAGAAAGAAATAAAAAATGCATTGTGGACAGACAAATGCACCTGCATTTGTCTGTCCACAATTTGCGCATAGTCAAATTTCCTCCCAATGCGCGGTACCGCCCAGGGGTGGGAGGGTAAAGTGATTCATTCCGTTTGCGGGGACACAATGATAGTAGCGTTGTAGCTCCGCAAACATGTCCTGCGCCTCGGGATCGTCGATCAGAAGATCGCCCGAGAACAGCGAAAAACGCTTGACGTGCTTCGGATCGTTGGGATATGCCGTGGGATAAATCGCATATCGCTTTTCGTCCAGAATCGCGCGGATGTAAAGAACGCGCCAGCGCCATGCGTTCTTTGCACGTGCGGGCAGTTTTTCATTCACCTGCCTTGCAAGCTTGCCCCCGCGTGCGGCGTAGGAAATCTCGGGCTCCTCACCGTTACCGATGTGCGTGTGGTTGCGCTCGATACAGCGTATCATTTCCAGCACGTCGTTGGTCACGTCGGGGCTGTATTCGTATCGGATGTATTCGCCGAGAATCTCCTCCCATGTAGCATCCGGATTCCAATAATAGCCGCTGAACTGAATTTTCATCAGATCCTCATAAAGTCCCTCGGAGTAGGGCATTCCGCCGTTGAGAATCCACTTGGACGTATTCCAGATCGATTGGAAGCGTTGTGGCAGGGGATTGGCGCCGAAGCCACCCCACGGGATAAGTCCCCACATGCTGATTTCGGGAAAATTGACGATCGGCTTCAAGGGAGTGTGATTTAAAACATAGGTTGGAAATTCGCCGTGGGAATCCACCATCAGGTAGTCCACCCATGCCATATCACCGTCAAGACGGCGGTACAGCCCCGCGTATTCTCCCTCGTCCACGGGATCATCAAATGCCCACGTGGAGACGATGAATTTCGCCTCGGGGTATTGATCCCTGACCGTGTCGTGCAGATATTTGACCCCGTCCAAATACTTGTTTGCACCCCACGGACGGCAATTCTTGCATCCGCATCCGCCCTCGTCGTAGGGCCACGTCAGGACGTAATCCAATCCGAATCCCTCAACGCACGTAAGCTGCTCCTGCCATACGGTTCGCATATATTCCATTGCTCCGGGCTTGGAGAGACAGACGTTAAAGCCGAGATTCCCGCGCATGACGAGGTTTTCCATCGGCACATTGCGTAGTTCCTCGGGCGAGGCGAGATTGGCTTGGTTGGGGTTGATGATCATGCCGATCTTTATCCCGTATTGCTTGCAAAGACGGAAGATGATGCGCAGACGCTCCTCGGTTTCCGTGTGCAACGAATCACGCCAGTGCACGATATTGGCGACGGGGAGAAGCGTGATGACGGTGTTGTACCCCCACAGCAGCATATCAACCAGGTATTCCTCAAGCTCCTTCATGGGCGCCATGTGATACCAGTTGTAAAAATGGACGGCAAAATACATCGCGCGGAAATCGCAGGCGGGTGTGACGATATCGACGGGCGGCGCGGGCGCAAAGACGTTATCGCTCCATTTTGCGGTGTGCAAAAATTTGCCGATGCCGTAGTACAGACCGAGCGAACATGCGCCCGTGATGCACCAGCCGTCGGTGGTGGCGGTGATTTCATAGCTTTCGGCGCGTGCGAGCGATGGGTTGACGTTCAGGGTAATCACCGTACCGCCATCGCTCTCCTCTATGGGGATGCGTTCGCGGATTTTTTTGATCAGGAGCTCTGTGTGACGTGTGTAACCGTTGCTTTTGATGCGAAGCTTCATTTTTTGTTTTCCTCTCTTTTTTGGGGTTCCCATATCCCCTTTCAAAAATTTTGCAGAAGGGGAGGTATAACTGAATTTTCAGTTTTCCTGCCACGCTCCGAACGAATCACAGGACTTTTTTCTCTGACAGTTTCAAGCATTGGTTCCCGCAAGTTTTTTTGGTCCTTCTCCCAAAATGCCAGACAGTACAAGCAGATAACTGTCTTGGTTCGCATTTTTCGCCTGTCCCTGCAGCCGAAAAGTATAAACAAAAGGGGATCTATGCCGAAATGATAAATACCACGAAATTTTGTGCGGACAACGGCGGATGACCAATCGTCGCTCCCACTTTGTAAAAATGAAAGCTTTCAGTTTTGGTTGCCCACGAAGATCTTTCGATATCCCGCTGAACCATCGCACAGCAAACCCACCCTGTTATCTTGAGCAGGCGCGGAGTACCTTGTCGAAAAAATCTTGGGTGTCTGCCCAATCAATGTTCGGCAGGTGGATCAAGATGGCACGCAGGGATGTTTGTAAAACCTTCTCCTTGATTGGCCAATAAAAAAGTAAATGTTGTTGCCCCGGCGGAAGCGGTTTTAGACTTGACAAATGCGCTTGTTTGGTTTATAATTATTTTACAGGATTTTGCCGAAAAAGGCAATGGCTGATCCTGCGCATTTTTGGTAAAATCCTACGCGAGAGGTGGTGAGGTGTATGAATTCGGAGATATGGGACGTGAACCCGTATCGGCGCACGTTTGCGTTGCGCGAGCTTGTCAGTGCGCATTACTTTTCCACCCGTTGGAACACAGAGGCAGAATGGGGAAATTACCCCTTTTCGCAGATCTATCTGCTGTTGCGCGGCACAGCGACGTATCAGACCGAGACCGCCACATATCCCATGGCGCCGGGGATGATGTGTTATGCGCCATCCGATACCGCTTTTACCTTTGCGTGGGAGGGGGACGTGGAGTTTGGATTGATCAGCTTTGTGTGCCATTCGGAGGCGATGGCGCTGTTCTCCCGCGGTCCGATTCTGCTCGGCGAGGAGGAGCAGGGTACTTTGCTGGACGTCATCAAGACCGCCGCGCGCATTTGCGACAATCCCAAGGAACGGACGGCATCGCACATTGAAATGTTCATTCTTCCCAACACGCCCGACGTGGTCATCGGCTTCATTTACGCCTCTCTGGAACGCTTTCTATCAATGGTGTATTGCCGATTGTGCGGAATTTCGCTTTTGACAAACGAAACGCAAAAGGCGAGTTGCCAGGTGGATAAGAGCCGTTTGGTTGCGGACGTTAAGCTCTATCTGGAGGAGCATGTGACCGATCGGCTGACGGTGCGGGATGTTTGCACGCATTTTGGTATCGGGCAGACCGCGCTGATGAAGAAATTCCGCGAGGAGACGAATCAGTCGCTGATCGAGCATTTCAACGATGTCAAAATCGGTCGCGCAAAGTTGCTGGTCCGTAATACTACGATGCACTTTGGAGAGATTGCCGAGTATCTCGGCTTTTCCTCCATCAATTACTTTTCCAAGATGTTCAAGGCACGCACAGGCATGACGCTGACCGCGTACAGCAAGCTCGTTTCCAAGCGGCGGGCATCTCTGGAATGAAAGGATATCCGCATGATTGCTACATTCGGACCGGGCGGAAACGGAGATTGGTTTTACGCCGACGGGAAAAAGAGCACCCTGCAAAGCCCCGGGTGGTTAAAGGAAAAGGGACTGGACGCCTTTGAATATGAGGCGGGAAACGGCATTACGGGAGGCGAGGCAACGCTACGCGCCATCGGTGAGAAGGCACGGGAGCACGGGATTCTCATGTCCTTGCACGCGCCGTATTATATTTCGCTGTCTGGTGTCGAGGAGGAAAAGCGCCTGGGCAGCATCGATTACATTCAAAAATCGCTCTGGGCGGCGGAGCTACTCGGCGCGGATACCGTCGTCATCCACAGCGGAAGCGCGGCAAAAATCACGCGCGAGGAGGGAATGCGGCTCTCTGTCGATACGTTGACCCGCGTCGCGGAGGCAGTGGGGAACACCCCGATTCACCTTGGAATCGAGACGATGGGAAAGGTCAATCAGCTGGGAACGCTGGCAGAGGTCATCGAGCAGTGTAGGGTGTCGCCCATCTACGCGCCCGTGGTGGATTTCGGCCATCTGAACGCGCGCAACATCGGTGGCGCATTTCCCGATTGCGACAGCTATCGACGCGTGTTTGACGAGATTGCCTGCGCACTGGGGGATGGGTATGCGCAGAATCTGCACTGCCATTTTTCCATGATCGAATACACGAGGGCAGGGGAGAAGCGACACCTGACCTTTGCGGACAGCACATATGGTCCCGCTTTTGAGCCACTTGCCGAGGCGATCGTCCGCGAAGGTGTCGCTCCGCGCATCATCTGCGAGTCTGCGGGCACGCAGGCGGAGGATGCGCTGTTTATGAAACACACATTGCTGAATATGATGAAATAAACCCAAGTCGAAAGGAACCAATCATGAATATCAGAGAAGAATCATTGCAAAAGCATTACGAATGGAAGGGGAAGATCGAGGTTGTCTCGCGCTGCGAGGTCAATGACCGTCACGATCTGTCCCTAGCGTACACGCCGGGCGTTGACGAGCCGTGTCTGGAGATACAGAGGCACCCCGAAAAGTCCTTTGAATTGACCCGTCGGAGCAACCTGGTCGCGGTCATTACCGATGGAACAGCAATTCTGGGACTCGGTGACATCGGTCCCGAGGCGGGTATGCCCGTTATGGAGGGCAAGTGTGCGCTGTTCAAGGAGTTTGCAGATGTGGACGCATTTCCGCTCTGCATCCGCTCGAAGGACGTCGACGAGCTGGTGCGCACGATCTATCTGATCTCGGGCAGCTTCGGCGGCATCAATCTGGAGGATATCTCCGCGCCCCGTTGCTTTGAGGTGGAGCGCAAGCTTAAGGAAATCTGCGACATTCCCGTGTTCCACGACGACCAGCATGGCACGGCGATTGTGGTTGCGGCAGCGCTGATCAACGCTCTTAAAGTCGTAAAAAAGCAGGTCGGCGAAGTCAAGGTGGTCATCAACGGAGCAGGGAGCGCCGGGTGTGCGATCGGAAAGCACCTGCTGAACATCGGCGTTAAGGACCTGACGATGGTCGACCGTTTCGGCATCATCTGCCGCGGCATGAAGGGGTTGAATCCCGCGCACGCCGAGATCGCAGAACTGACCAACCACCGCATGATGGAGGGCTCGCTTGCCGACGCAATGCGGGATGCGGATGTGTTCATCGGTGTTTCCGCTCCCGGTGTGGTGAGCGAAGACATGGTGCGCTCGATGGCGGCGGATGCGATCGTCTTCCCGATGGCGAATCCGACTCCCGAGATCATGCCTGATGAGGCGAAACGGGCAGGCGCTCGCGTGGTTGGAACGGGACGCTCGGACTATGCGAACCAGATCAACAATGTGCTGGCGTTCCCCGGCATTTTTCGCGGCGCACTTGATTGCCGCGCAAAGTGTATCAATGAGGAGATGAAGGTTGCAACATCCTACGCGCTCGCGTCGCTGATTTCTGAGGAGGAGCTCAACGAGGAGAACATCATCGCCCCCGCCCTTGATAAGCGCGTGGCACAGGTGGTCGCCGAGGCGGTCATCAAGGCGGCACACGAAACCTGCGTTGCGCAGATTTGAATATCAAAAAAGGCGAGCTGCAGCTCGCCTTTTTTGGATTGAATTGTAACGTTTACCAAAGATCATTCTCGGCGATTTCAGAGAGGTCACCATCGCTAAAGCCCGCGGCGGAGAGATACTTTTCTACCTTAACACGCTTATCATCGTATTCGCCATTGGGACCGCCGTGGCAGTCGGAGCCGTAGGTGACGGGGATGCCCATCTCAAACAGCTCGCGCAAAAATTCGGCGTATTGATGCCTGAATTTTTCGGTAGCACGATTTGTATAGAAAAAGTGGGAATTGCACTCTATGTATTTGCCGTTTTTCAAAAGCACTGTGGCAATGTCTATGTTCATGGAGCGGGGGATGACCGAAAAGTCCTCGTACCAAATGCCTGTACCGTGGTACCAAGGATGTCCCAGCACTGTGACGCGTTCATCGCACGCCAGATACATCTGCTGGCGATACCATTCCCGAATCAAGGCGTTCATGCTGTTATCGGCTGTTTTGGGATCGGCAACGTCCACGCGCCAATGTGCGGCACCGATTGCATAGCGCACGCCAAGGCGCGCAAGCTCCTCACGGTTGACTGCAAGCTCGATGTCGTATGGCGTGTCCTGCGGCGTGGGGATGAATCCTTCACGCGTGCCTGTTTTCGCGATGTAATCAAAATGAGGCTTTGCGATAGGGGTCAGCTCTACGCCGAGTACGATTTGTGGGTTGCTCTTCTGCAGGCGTCCGATGTTTTCGGCGGAAGCGTACAGATCGCTCAAAAAAGGTTTGTCATTGTAGTTGACGTGGTCGGTCACGCCAATTCTTTTCAGATCTTGCTCGTGCACGCCTGCGATCAGCGCTTCAAGCTTGGTTCTTGCGTCGTAGGAATATTCACTGTGAATGTGCCAGTCGGAATGGATCATCTGTTTATACCTCGCATTTTTTATTATTATAGCACATGTTTTTTCGCAATGCAAGGGGATTTTGGCCTTTTATAAGCAAAACCGAAACCTTCGGTGCATGTTCACGAGCCAATGATCCAAAACAAAGCGGATAAAAACGCCTTGCATTCGGACTGAACTTCCACAAAGTTGCCCTCACTGGAACCTGATAGTTGTGTTACTTCGGTGACAGGTCGTTACGCTCGGTGAACGGTTTAACCCTTACCATATACATAATATCCAAAAATGATCTCTCCCGTGTATTTATCTACCCATTCTTTCGTGTAGAAGTCATAATGGTCATCGACAACTTCTTGAATGACTATAACGTAAATATGATCGGGAGCCTGCTCATTGACAGCATGCTCAAAACGATATCCGTCTTCTTCATTATGTGTATCTTCATCAAAAAAATTATTTTTAACAATTTCTATTGCTTCCTCCACAGAAAGAACCTTGCTGTCCGGTTTGTATGTAGATGCTGTAATTTCTCCCGTAAAAGCATTCACCAATATTTGATCATATGAATTGATGTGATACGGCGGCATACATTCATCTCCCTCCCCGGCACCGTTTGAGGAGGATTCCACATGAAAAGCAAAGCGATAATCATTCGTTTCAGAATTCGGTGTGTCGATCAAAACGATTCTGGCTGTGTAAACTGTTCCTGCAGCGACATCCGTGCGACCGTCTTGGTGATTCCAATATTCGTTTGCTAAATTCCATGCTTGTTCCGCGGTTATGGGATAGAAATGCGTCAGCTCAAATTGAGAAAATTTCATCCGTTCTTTGCGCATGTTGTGGGCACGATAAGTATCATATTCACTTTCCGCAACAGGCTCTCCCCCTACGAAATATTAATATTTTGCGAGATTTTCGGAATATTTAAGACAGTAGATGGATTTTATGTTTAACGTTTCTCCGTCAAAGTCGGCTTGGTTTAATCCGCACGCCCAATCCCCGGATACGGAAGAATCATACCAATGAAAAGATCCGTCTGCGTTAAAATTATAAAAATCATCGGTATCCAACCAATAACTGTACACCTTACCGTCATAGTAGCGTAAAATGATATGGTCGTTATTGGGCGATTTAATAACGTATTCGTTGACGCCATCCTGATCCATATCCAGTATAGCTTT
>JAFTPJ010000122.1 GCA_017463405.1 Clostridia bacterium | reverse complement strand
GTCTCTCAAGGCACACGGAACCGCGGTCGGACTTCCCTCCGACGACGATATGGGTAACAGCGAGGTCGGTCACAACGCCCTTGGCGCGGGACAAGTCTTTGCACAGGGTGCAAAGCTGGTTTCCAACTCTATCGAATCGGGCAAGATGTTCGCATCTGCAACCTGGCAGGAGCTGATCGCAAACGTGAAGAATAACAACTCCACTCTGCACTTTTTGGGCCTGTTCTCTGACGGTAACGTCCACTCGCACATCGACCACCTCAAGGCAATGCTTGCCGAGGCGAAGACCGAGGGCGTATCCCGCGTCCGCGTGCACATTCTGCTCGACGGTCGTGACGTCGGTGAGACCTCCGCTCTGGAGTATATCAATCCCTTTGAAGCATACCTCGACTCCCTGCGCGACGCTTCCTACGATATCAAGATCGCGTCGGGTGGCGGACGCATGACCATCACGATGGACCGCTACGAGGCAAACTGGCCCATGGTCGAGGCAGGCTGGAAAACGCACGTCCTCGGCGAGGGCAGACAGTTTGCATCGGCTACAGAGGCAGTGGAGACCTACCGCGCAGAGCTCAAGGTCATCGACCAGGATCTTCCCGCGTTCGTCGTTGCCGAGAACGGTAAGCCCGTCGGTACGGTTGAGGACGGCGACAGTGTGATCTTCTTCAACTTCCGCGGCGACCGCTCCATCGAGATCTCCCGCGCGTTTGACGCAAAGGACGGCGAGTTCGACAAGTTCGATCGCGTCCGTGTCCCGAACGTGGTTTACGCGGGCATGCTCGAGTACGACGGCGACCTCCATATCCCCAACAAGTATCTCGTATCTCCTCCCGAAATCACCAACACCATGAGCGAATACTTGGCTTGCACCGGCATCCGTGTCCTCGCAATCTCCGAAACGCAGAAGTACGGTCACGTTACCTATTTCTGGAACGGAAACAAGTCCGGCAAGTTCGACGAAGCACTGGAGGATTATATCGAAATTCCCTCCGACGTCGTTCCCTTTGAGCAAAGACCCTGGATGAAGTGCGCAGAGATCACCGACAAACTCATCGAGTGCCTGACTAGCGGCAAGTACAAGTATCTGCGCGTCAACTGCCCCACCGGCGACATGGTCGGTCACACAGGTTCCTTGGCGGCTACCCGTTGCTCGATGGAGGCGCTGGATCTGCAACTTGGTAGAATCCTGCCCGTTATCGATACCCTCGGCGGCGTGGCAATCATCACTGCTGACCACGGAAATGCGGACGAGATGTACGAGATGGATAAGAAGACCGGCGCACCCAAGGCGGACAAGAACGGCAAATACAAGTCCAAAACCAGCCACACCCTCAACCCCGTTCCCTGCATCATCTACGATAACACCGACGCAAAAAATCACTACACCCTCAAGGCAGACGGCTGCTACGGACTTTCCAACGTCGCCGCTACCACGGTCAATCTCCTTGGCTACAAGGCGCCCGATATGTGGGATGTCTCCATCATCGAGGTAAAATAAAATGCAGTACAAAACCGAGCTTCATGCCCACACGCGTGAATCCAGCAACTGCGCCGATCTTTCGGCGCAGGAAGTTGCCGAGCGTTACATTGCTGCGGGATATACCACTCTCCTTGTCACCAACCATTACAACGATTATCATCTGGACTTGGCGGGAGAGGCTTGGGAGGAGCGCATCGCGCATCACCTTGCCGGCTACCGCGCGTTAAAGGAGTATGCAGGCGACCGTCTTTGCGTGCTTCTCGGCTGTGAGCTTCGCTTCGTCGGAAGCGCGAACGATTATTTGGTTTTCGGTGCAGATGAGGATTTTCTGATCAATCATCCCGATCTGCACAAAATGAATTTAAAAAGCTTTTCCGCGCTCGCGCATCTGCACGGTTTTCTCATCGTGCAGGCGCATCCCTTCCGCAACGGCATGACGGTCATGAACCCCGAGCATCTGGACGGATTTGAGGTCTTCAACGGTCATCCGGGGCATCACTCCAGAAACCAAATTGCCGATGCATGGGCAAAGCAATTCGGAGCAATCCGTACCTCGGGCTCCGATTTTCACCATCCCACGCAATCGCCTTGCGGCGGCATCCTTACAAGCGCGCCGATCCGCACGCAAAAGGAGCTGCTCGACGTACTGAACAGCGGAGACTACACCCTGCTTTGCGCAGGCCCCGCCGCAGAGCGCGATGGAATGCGCGATATGCCCGCAAAATATTAAACACGGAGGCACCTCCAATGGAAAACAAAAATTTAGAAGCCCTTGCGGCGGAATGTGCCACCTGCCAACGGTGTGCTTTGGGGGCGACAAGAACCAATCTCGTCTTCGGCACAGGAAACCCGCAGGCCGATCTGATGTTTGTCGGTGAAGCTCCGGGTGAGCAGGAGGATCTTTCCGGCACGCCCTTCGTCGGACGCGCAGGACAGCTGCTTGACAAATTTCTCTATGCCGTGGACATCGACCGAAAAGACGTTTACATCGCCAACATCCTCAAATGCCGTCCGCCCAAGAACCGCGATCCTCTTCCGGAGGAGGAGGATGCCTGCATCGGATATCTGCGCGAGCAGGTCAAGCTGATTCGTCCGAAAGTGATCGTATGCCTCGGACGCATCTCAGCGATGCGCCTCATCAAGCCCGATTTCAAAATCACCAAGGAGCACGGCACGTGGTTCGAAAAGGGCGATTTTCTGATGACCGCCGTCTATCATCCCGCAGCGCTTTTACGCGATCCTCGCAAAAAGGAGGATATGCTGGAGGATATGAAGCGAATCAAGGCAAAGCTTGACGAGCCGGGAGGCGTCCACGGATGAACGACTTTTTTCTTCCCCTTCTCACCATTATCCTCACGCTGTTTCTCCTGATGGTCTGCGGCTACGTTTGCCGCAAGAAGAACATCATCAACAACAGCTCCTCCAAGGGGCTCTCGCAGCTGATTATCTCGGTCGGACAGCCGATGATGATTATCAGTGCGCTCGCAAAGGCTGAATACAACGAGGCTAACGTCACCACTGCATGGCAGGTGGTTGTCATCAGCACAATCATGCACGCTCTGATGGCGCTTATGGCATTTCTCGTTTGTAAGCTACTCAAAAAGAATCCCGATCAGAACAAGATTTTCGAGTTTTCTCTCGTCTTTGCCAACGCGGGATTCATCGGCTTTCCGATTCTGGACGCCATTTTTGGAGACGGCATCGGCAGCTTTATGGGAGCGTTTTACGTGATCAGCTTCCACCTGTTCCTTTGGACGTGGGGGATCATGATCCTCGCGCGTCAAAGAGACGACATCAAGCTTACGCCGAAAAAAATCTTCCTCAATTACGGCACTGTTCCCTGCGCGATCGGCATCGTGATCTTCCTCCTCAAGGGGCTGATCCAAGTTCCCGCCGACAGCGCGCTGATGCCCGTACTCAATGCATGCGCCAGCTTCTTTGCTTACCTCGGCAATCTCTGCACGCCTATTTCCGTCCTGGTCACGGGTGCCCTACTTGCAACCATTTCCCTTCCGAAAATGTTTACAAGTGCAAAGCTCTATCTGCACTCTGCAATCAAGCTGATCGGCTTCCCTGTCGTTATCTGTCTGTTTGCAAAGCTCGCATTCTCCTTGATTCTCTCCGCCTTTCCGGGAGCACTTTCCGCACAGACGGTGGAAATCTATATCCTGCTCGCCACCGCGATGGCAGGCGTTCCGAGCGCCGCGACCATCACAATGCTGGCAGAGCTTTACGACATCGAGCCGGGCTACGCCTCGCAATCGGTCGGTATGACCTCAATCCTCTCCACTGCAACGCTTCCGCTTGTGATGCTGTTCGCGCAATGGGTCGTCGGTTGGTAATACGAATATAAAAACGCACCGTTTCGGAAGAAACGGTGCGTTTTTATATTATCAAATTGCGTGAATTCCGTTTTCCTTGTCCGCATGCTCGGCATCGAGATTGTACTTCTTTGCCTTGCGGTACTCAAAGAACTTCTTGGAAACCTCCGGGAAGAGCGCGTAGGACAGAACGTCCTCGTCCTGCTCCAGATACTGCGCGATCTCACTGCGGAGCTGCTCCAATTCGGGCTTGAGCGCATCTGCGGGACGGTAATCGATCGGCTTTTCGTTGCCGATGATCTTCTTGACGAACTTGGGATCGATCGCCACGGGCGTCTTACCGTACTCACCGCGAACAATGCCCTTGAACTCCTTGGTGACGGTCTTGTAGCGCTCACCCATGATGACATTGAACACAGCCTGCGTTCCGACGATCTGGGAGGAGGGCGTTACCAGAGGAGGATAACCGACGTCTGCACGCACGCGCGGAACCTCTTCCAGCACCTCGGTCAGCTGATCGGACTTCCCTGCCTGCGCCAGCTGGCTCATCAGGTTGGAGAGCATACCGCCGGGAACCTGGTAAACGAGCGCGTTGACGTCGACCTTGAGCGCCTTGGGATTGAGCAGACCGTTTGCGAGATATTTTTCGCGCAAAGGCGTAAAATGCTTGGTGACCTTATCCAAGTCGGTCAGTTTGATGCCCGTATCATACGGGGTTCCCTCAAGTGCCGCAACCAGAGCCTCCGTGGGAGGCTGGGAGGTCCCCATTGCCATCGGAGAAATTGCGGTGTCGATGACGTCAACACCTGCTTCAACCGCCTTCATCAGCGTCATGGACGCAAGACCTGCGGTGTAGTGGGTGTGCAGCTGTACGGGAACCTTGACAGCTCCCTTGATGGTCTTGACAAGCTCATACGCATCGTAGGGCTTAAGAAGGCCCGCCATATCCTTGATACAGATGGAATCCGCGCCCATCTCCTCGAGTTGCTTTGCATACTTGGAGTAGTACTCCATGGTATACACGGGACCCGTGGTATAGGAGAATGCCGCCTGTACGTGTCCGCCCTCCTTCTTGGTCGCGTTGATCGCGGTCTTGAGGTTGCGGGGATCGTTCAAAGCGTCGAAAATACGAATGATATCGATACCGTTTGCGATAGATTTCTGTACGAAATACTCCACCACATCATCGGAATAGTGACGGTAGCCGAGAATGTTCTGTCCGCGGAAAAGCATCTGCAGCTTGGTGTTCTTCACCTTGTCGCGGATGATACGAAGTCTTTCCCACGGATCCTCGTTGAGAAAGCGCATGCAGGAATCAAAGGTCGCGCCGCCCCATGCCTCGAGGGAATGATAGCCCACCTGATCCATCTGCTCCAGAATCGGAAGCATTTCCTCGGTGGTCATACGGGTTGCAATCAGCGACTGATGGGAGTCGCGAAGCACTGTTTCTGTAATTTTTACTTTTGCCATTTCTATATACTCCTATCAGATTTGGATTAAAAAAGCGGAGGGAAGGATGCAAGAAGTACGCCTGCGGCAACCGCAGAGCCGATAACACCGGCAACGTTCGGTCCCATTGCGTGCATCAGAAGGAAGTTTCCGGGATCTGCCTTTTGACCCTCGACCTGTGCCACACGTGCCGCCATCGGAACGGCGGAAACGCCTGCGGAGCCGATCAGAGGATTGATCTTGCCGCCGGTCATCCAGTTCATCACCTTTGCGGTCAGAAGTCCTCCGACTGTGGAGATCGCAAATGCGGTCAAGCCAAGTGCGATGATCATCAGCGTTTCGGGAGCCAGGAAGCTTTCCGCCTTTGCGGTCGCACCGACCGAAACACCGAGACATACGGTCACGGCATTCATCAAGCCGTTCTGTACGGTTTTGGAAAGTCGTTCAGTCACACCGCATACATTGAGAATATTACCGAACATCAAGCATCCGATCAGGGAAAGTGCAGAGGGAACGATGAAGCCAACGATTACGGTAACCATAACCGGGAAGAGCATCATCTCCAGCTTGGAAACGGGACGAAGCACGGTCATTTTGATCTTTCTCTCCTTCTCCGTGGTCAGAAGACGCATGATCGGGGGCTGAATCATCGGGATCAAAGCCATGTAGGAGTAAGCCGCGATCGCGATCGCGCCGAGCAGCTTGGGCGCCAACGTCTTCGTAACGTAGATTGCGGTAGGACCGTCCGCGCCACCGATGATACCGATGGAGGCAGCTTCCTGCGGGGTAAAGCCCAAAAAGATCGCGCCCGCGAATGCTACGAACACACCAAGCTGTGCGCCTGCACCGATGAGCAGGCTCTTGGGGTTGGAAATCAAGGGGGTAAAATCGGTCATCGCACCGATGCCGATAAAGATCAGACAAGGATACAGACCGGTTTTGACACCGATGTAAAGGATGTCAAGCAACTCACCCTTGTTCAGGATCTTCAGATAATCGATGGTACCGTCTGTCATATACCATTCGGAATGAAACAGCTCGACACCGGGAATATTGGTCAGAAGCATACCGATTGCAATCGGAAGCAGAAGTAGCGGCTCAAAGCCTCTGCCGATCGCCAGATAGATCAGCACTCCGGCAATCGCGATCATTGCCAGCGTCTTCAATCCTGCCCATACGTCACCGCCTGCAAACAGCTGCGCGACACCCGTATCGCCGAGAAAGTTCTGGACACTTGTAATCAAATCCATGAGGCTGATTCCTTTCTTTCAAATTTAAAGTACTTTCAGAAAGAAAATCAGTTCAAAGTTACGAGCACTGCATCGGTTGCAACGGAGGAGCCCTTCGTTGCCTCAACGGTTGCAACAACACCGTCTGCGGGAGCCATGATGTCGTTCTCCATCTTCATTGCCTCCAGCACGCACAGAACGTCGCCCTTCTTCACTGCATCGCCGGGCTTTACGTTGACCTTGATGAGGGTACAGGGCATCGGAGCCTTGACAACCGTCGCGCCTGCCTTGCCTGCGGGAGCTGCCTTGGGAGCGGGAGCTGCCTTGGGAGCGGGAGCTGCTGCGGGAGCGGGAGCCGCTACGTGAGCGGGAGCTGCTGCGGTAGCGGGAGCTACGGGAGTTGCGGGAGCAACGTAAGGAACCTGAACACCGCCAACCTCTTCAACAACTACGTCATAAACAACACCATTTACAGTAACACGATAATTTTTCATAATATTCACCTAAAGCCTTTCAAATATAATTTTTTATAATTTTTGTTTTTGTTTTTGATTAAAATCTTCTGCGGGAGATATTCTTTCCGACTCTCTTGAAGGAAACGACACGGAAAGCACCGTCGCACCCCTGTTCCGCACGCATGGCGGTAATTGCCGCTGTGATCGCGGCGACTGTCGCACCGTCGTCCTCGGACGCTGCCAAGGATGCGGCAATGGCAGCCGCGATCGCAGCATCGTCTACCACGGGCGCTGTCGAAGCCGTGGGAGCAGATTTCTCCGCCTTTACCGGCTTCTCTTTCTTTTCTCCTCTGTGGAGCAGAAAGTGCATAATCTCAATACATCCCCACAGCAACGCAAGTACCAGAAAAATGGTCACCATACCCAACAAGGTCGTGACGCCGGCAGTCGCCGCACGTTCGCCCCAGTTGATCGCTGCATCGGTAGATCCTTCCGCCGCCAGAGCAAATACGTTTATCATCATGAATTACCTCCGATTACAGAGGAAGATTGCAGTGCTTACGTGCGGGCATGCCGGAATTCTTCATCATCAGCATATAAACCGCCGCACAGATGCGCTGACGGAGCTCGCCTGCAGCGATCACGTCATCGATGCTACCGTCGGCAGCTGCCGCCTCAGGTGCCGCCTTTTCGGAAATCCACTTCTCCTCCAGATCCGCACGGGTGGTCTTTTCAGTGATCTTGTCATTCCAGAGGAATGCAACCGCGGATGCGGGAGCCATGACGCTGATCTCGCTCTCGGGGAGCGCATATACCATATCCGCGCCCAAAGCCTTCGAGCCCATGAGCGTGAATGCCGCGCCGTATGCCTTGCCGATCACGACCGTGATCTTGGCAGTATCGGCGGTTGCGTACGCCATTGCCAGCTTGCCGAGCTGGGAAGCCAGAGGAGCTCCCTCTGCCTCGCCGCTGACCTCAACACCGATACTGTCGATCAGGGTCACAACGGGAATCGAGAAGCTGTCGCAAAAGCTGATCAGCTTTGCCGCCTTCTTCGCGCCGTCACAGGTGATCACGCCGCCCTTCTCGGACGCGTTGCTTGCAACCACACCGCAGGTCACACCGCCCAAGGTGACAAGTCCCGTCAGCATTTCCTTCGCGTAAGCTCCGCCGAGCTCAACGAAATCAGACGCATCCGCGATCTCCTCGATCAGAGCCTTGCCCGTCAAACCTTCCACGGAGGAAGCACGGTTGATATCGTCGGTGATCTCCTCTGCGATCACGCCCTCCTCGTTGTTCGAGGGAAGCCAAGCCACAAGCTTTGCAACCTTTGCGATTGCGTCGCCCTCATTCTCGGCACATACGGAAGCCAGACCGTTCTGCGCGGTGTATTCCGTGCCGCCGACCTCCTTGCCAACGATGAACGGCGCGTTGACAAAGAGCTGTGACTTCTCCTTTACGGTGACCACAACATCAAACATTGCGGCAACCGTTGCGGACATACCTGCGCAAACGCCGCTGATGACCGCGATCTGCGGAATCACGCCCGATGCGTCGCTGACGCACTTGAGCAGCTTTCCGTATGCGGACATTGCCGACGCACCGTCGTCAATCACAGCGCCTACGCTGTCAAACATTCCCACAATGGGAGCTCCGTTTTTGATTGCCATGCCGTAAAGCATCGCAATTTTCTCTGCCTGAAGTGCGTCGAACGCACCCTTCTTCCGATCGCTGTCCTGCGCAAACGCATAAACCAGCTTTCCGCCGATCGCCCCGTAGCCACAGACAACACCGGTCAGATCACCGTCTGCTCTTTTCATATACGCGCCGGTTTCCACAAAGGTTCCCGCATCGAAAAGAGCCGCGATCTTTTCTGTGCCGATCGTTGTGCCTTTCTCCATAAAGACAACCCTCCAAAATTGTTATTTCTTATGGAAGCAAAACGGTAATTTTTCAAAAAATACCATCCTACCCCAGTTTAATAAAATTATACCATATTCGTCAATCGTTTGTCAATGTCCGTCGAAATGTTTTTGTGAATAATTTGTAAATGTTAAGAAAGTCATTCCTATCAAATGCGGGGACGTTTGTAAAACGTTCGCTGTACAATACGGTAGGGGGACCGCCGCGCTTTTGCGCGGTGTTTTTTAGGAGCAACCATTGGTCGTCCGTTTGCACAGTGCAAATTTGTTTGGAGTTTTTGTGGATAAAAACCGCTTTGCGGTTGCCCCAAAAACTTGCGGGAGCGAATGTCTAAAACTGTCAGAGAAAGAAAAAGCGCCTGCGATCCGTTTGGATCGAGGCAGGAAAACTTAAAAAACGGTGATATAACCCCCTTCTTCAAAAGTTTTTGAAGAAGGTTTGGGAGAAACTTTTGCAAAAATTTCTCCCAAAATATATAAAAACATCAATTACACTCTGCCTCAAGAGGACCTGCGAGTTCACCAAGGAAGAACAGTCTTCCCGCGAGAGTCGGGATATACGTGGAGGTGATCCACGGTGTCGTTCCGTAGCGCAACGTCATCCACAGAGACAGTCCCTGCCACTGCATACCGCGTCCGAGCACACCGTCAGCACCGCCGATCGCGTAGTCCGCCTGCAGGAAGATGCCGGGGCCGATCGTATTCGCGCGGCAAGGCACGAGTGTGGTTCTGGACTTGAAGCTGGTCAGCGCGTTCTGCTCGACCGTCAAGGGATGGATCTTCGCGCCGATTCTGTAAGGTGCCTGCTTCCACTCCGCCTCGCTTGTGTAATCAGCCGCGAAATGCGGCTCCCAGAACGCGATGTGACACATTCTACCGATGCCGTACACCAGAACGAGCTTTGCGCCCTCTCTCTTGAGTGCGGCGATCTTTTCGGGATAGGTGGGCAGATTTTCCTTGGTTGCAAAATTGCGCTGATCCTGCGGAACGGTCAACTCACCTAAGGGATTGAACAACGCGTTCTCCATTGCATACTGGAACGCACCGGGATTGTCGGACGGCAGGGTGTTCCCCTCCCCGTCGCTCCACTCGTCCATGTTGAAGGTGTAGACGTGCGCACACGATACGCCCCATTCCTTGAGGAAATAAACGACCCAGCGGTACATCCCCATCGGTCCTACGGGCAGAATCAATGCAAGCTTCTCGCCCTTTTCCTTGGCGAGACGGATCTGCTGTGCGATCTCGTGCCCCATGTAGGTCTCAAATTCGCCCAAGGACTCACAACGAATGGGCGTGAACGCGGGATTCCAATGCGCCTGACGCACGGTGATATTTTCGGGCAAATCGATGCAAGCGTCGATCTTTTCAAAATCCCAGCCTGCAGGATAGAAGCCCTCCAGCATACTTCCGTTTACGGTAGAAGAAAAATTCATGATCATATACTCCTTTATCTTGATTTTAAGGCAACAATCGCTTTGTAGTACCCTTGAGGTAGACCTGACACTGGCGGAAGCCCTCGGCGTACTGCGCGCCGCACTGGTATCCGCGATAGCGCGAGCAGGTGCGCACCATGTCGGGGAAATCGATTCCGTCGTGGTCGCGCATCCAGACGACTTGGCTTGCGTGGCACTCCAGCATCTCCAGCTTCAGATCGATCTCGTCCGTGATGTCCACGTACTCGGTTGGGTTGAAGTTGACTCCCGCAAGTGTGTCCATATAATAAATCGGCACGAGCTTTGCGGGCGGCACGCTTCTGTCTCCGTAGTTCGGAAGCGTCGCGGTGAACGCCGCGTCGAACACCAGCTTGGACGTGGTGGTGTGGTCGGGCATATAATCGTCGGGCGCGTGCGTGATGATCAGGTCGGGATTGGCGTACTTGATCACGTTGACCATCTTATCTCGCGCCTCGCGCTCGTCAAAGATCTCCAGATCGTCAAAGCCGCCCCAGATGACCTCGATCCCCGCCATCGCGCCTGCCTTGCGCGCCTCCTCTGCGCGGATCTTTGTCAATTCATCGGGCGGAATAATCACATGCCCGAGATTTCCCGAGGACGCATGGCAAACGATGACCTTGTCTCCGCGCTTGACGCATTTTGCAAGCGTACCCGAGCAGGCGATCTCAATATCGTCGGGATGCGCTCCGATTGCAAGAATTCTCATATCGATTCTCCTTTCAAAAGCCAACGGTGGATTAATACGTACAGTATACCATTTCCTTTGTAAATTTGCAATGGAAACAAGTTCACAAAAAGAGTAAAATAATACACAAAGAAAATATTTTGGAATATTTATTGACAGATGCTCATGGGTGTGATATACTGTAGCCATGAAACAAACGTATTACCGTCACAAGTTGCAAAATCTGTTGGTGATCAACAAGATCGTCACCATCCATTATTTTGAATACGGCGCGTTCGAGCGCCACGGCGAGGCGCACGACTTCTGGGAATTGGTTTACGCGGACCGCGGCAATCTCATCTATGAGATCGGCGGTGAAGAATGTCTTTTGCGGGAGGGGGAGATTCTGTTCCACAAGCCCAACGAGTACCACGTGCATATCGCCAAGGCAGAGCACTGCCCCAATATTTTCATCATCTCTTTTGAATGCAAAAGCGAGGCGATCCGCTTTTTTGAGGAAAAGCGTCTGCACCTGAAAAAAGACCTCTTGCGCTACATTTACATGATCATGGAGGAGAGCCGCAGAACCTTTCTCGTTCCCTACCCCGATCCCGAGCTGAAAAAGATGCCGCTCCATCCCCACCCCGCACTCGGCGGACAACAGCTGATCAAAAATCTGCTGGAGATCCTTTTGATCAACATCATGCGCGACGAAAGCGAACGTGACAATGCCGAGTCGGTTTTTCTGATGAAAGAGGAGCTTGACAATCACATCGCCAACCGCATCAAGGAGTATCTGCGCGCGCACGTCCGCGAGGACGTCAGCGTTTCCGAGATCGCCGCAACGCTGAACTACAACAAATCCTATCTGTTCCGCCAGTTCAAGGCGTCCACGGGACACACGATCATGGCGTATTTTCTCAACATGAAGATCGAGGAAACAAAAAAAGCGCTCCGCGAGACCGATCGCCCGGTCGCACAGATCGCAGCGGAATACGCCTTCGATACCCCCAATTATTTTTCCAACACCTTCAAGCGCGCCACGGGCATCTCACCCACGACGTACCGAAAACGGGAGCGGATCAAAAAATGAGGATGTTAAAGGGTTCGTACTCTAAAGGACAGTTT
>JAFTPJ010000121.1 GCA_017463405.1 Clostridia bacterium | reverse complement strand
GCCCGAATCGCGGATCGCAAAGGTCAACGCCGCCGTTTCCTCGGCACTCATCCCACGAAACCAGATCGCCATGCACAAAGCCGACGCCTGATAGTCGGGGACCTCCCCCTTGCAGTATCCGTCCACAAACGCGTAGATCTCCGCCTCTGTGAGCGCACCGCCGTCGCGCTTTTTCTTGATGATATCGTACATTCTCATAAGACTACCTCATTTCATCTCGCCGCCGAACGCCTCGGGGAGCAATTCTCCCAGCGTCAGCACGCGCACGTCGGTTGCATTGCCGAGCAGTACGCGAAAATCCGCGCCGCAAAACTCCGCCAATACCTGGCGGCAAACGCCGCACGGCGTGCAATACGAAGGCGCGTCTCCCGCTTTTCCGCCCGTCACGGCGATCGCAGAGAAACTTCTCTCGCCCTCGCTGACCGCCTTGAAGATCGCCGTACGCTCGGCGCATACGGTCGGTGAAAAGGCAGTGTTTTCAATATTACAGCCCGTATAGACCTTACCCGACTCTCCCAACAGTGCCGCACCCACGCAAAAGCCCGAATACGGCGCGTATGCTTTTTGGCGTGCCTCCCCGGCGATACGCATCAATTCCACGTCTTTCATTTGCTCTCCTTATCTCAAAACCGCATCGAGAAAGCTCTCGCCCGCGATCTCTTCATGCTCAATTTCCAGATAGTCCGCCACCGTCGCACCGATATCGGCAAACGACGCACGCGTTCCAAGATCAACACCCGCACGTACGTTCGCTCCTGTAATCAGCATCGGCGTATATTCACGTGAGTGATCGGTCGACGGCGTTGCGGGGTCACAGCCGTGGTCGGCGGTGATGATACAGATGTCATCCTCATGCAACAAGGGCAAAAAGTCGCCCAACCATGCATCAAATTCGCTCATGGCACGTGCATAGCCCGCCACGTCGTTGCGATGTCCGTACACCATATCGTAATCCACGAGATTTACAAAGCACAGCCCAGCAAAATTCTTCCCGACCAACTCCACCGTCCGCGCCATCCCCTCGGCGTTGTTCGCCGTCGGATGGCTTTCGGAAAAACCGCGTCCCGCAAACACGTCGTAAATTTTTCCGACCGAAACCGTATCCCGCCCCGCACGCGCGAGCAGATCGATCACGGTCGTGCGCGGCGGCAGGAGCGAGTAGTCGTGACGCCGCGGCGTGCGCACATACGGATGCTCGCCCGCAAACGGACGCGCGATCACGCGCCCCACGGCGTGCTCTCCGCATAGCATCTTGCGCGCCAATTCACAATAGCGGTATAGCGCCTTCACCGGCACGATGTCCTCGTGCGCCGCGATCTGAAACACGCTGTCCGCCGAGGTATAAACAATCAGCTTTCCCGTCTCGCAATGCTCTCTCCCATAGTCGCGGATCACGTCGGTACCCGAGTACGGCTTGTTGCAAAGCACGCCGCATCCCGTCAGTCGTTCAAATTCCGCGATTACGTCGGGCGGAAAGCCGTCGGGATAGGTCGGCAGAGCGCGCTCGGAAATCACGCCGGCGATCTCCCAATGCCCGATCGTCGTGTCCTTGCCCATCGACGCCTCGCGTAGGCGCGCATAGGAAGCAACAGGCACACCTGTACCGCCGCCGACGCCCTCGATGTGAAACAGCCCCAAGCGAGCCAGATTCGGGCAATTGAACAAAGGATGCCGACGGATCGCCCCCAGCGTATTACTCCCCTCATCGCCGAACAGCGCGGCGTCAGGCGCTTCGCCGATCCCCATGCTGTCCAAGACAATCAAAAATACTCTTTTTTTCATGGCATGACGGCTTTACGCGATCTCAAGCGCGACCTCCATCATTTTCGTGAAGGCAAACTGACGCTCCTCGACCGTGCAAATTTCATCCTTATGCACGAACGAATCGCTGACCGTGCAAATGCAGAGCGCGTGCTTTCCCGCACGTGCGGCATTGCAATACAGCGCCGCCGACTCCATCTCCACGCCGAGCACCCCCATCTTCGCCCACGTCATTCCCGAATTGTCGTCCTCGTAAAAATGGTCGGAGGAAAAGATATTTCCTACCTTATAGTTCACTCCCATTTTCTCGCATTCCTCTGCCGCACGGCGTACAAGCGAAAAATCCGCGATCGGGCAAAACGTACCGGGCAGACGGTACTGCGCCGCAAAATTGCTGTCGGTGCACGCCCCCATTGCAATGATAATATCCTTCAGGTGCAGATCGGGGTCGTAAGAGCCGCAGGTGCCGACGCGGATAATATTCTCCACGTCGAAAAAGTTGTACAGCTCGTAGGAATAAATGCCGATGGCGGGCTGTCCCATGCCCGATGCCATTACCGAGACGCGCTTGCCCTTATATTCCCCCGTGTAACCGTGGACGCCGCGCACGTCGTTGACGAGCACTGCGTTCTCCAGATACGTCTTTGCGATAAACTCCGAGCGCAAGGGGTCGCCCGGCATCAATACGGTTTTGGCAAATGCGCCCTTTTCTGCTGCAATATGAGGTGTTGCCATATCAATATCCTCCCGCTTTCAAATCGTTTTCATTATTTTTTACAATCTTCACCACTCGACTGGTTCCGAGTCGAGACGCACCCAACTCAAGAAAATCCTCGGCATCCGCAAGCGTCGCAATGCCGCCCGCCGCCTTGACCTTGACCGACGCGCCGACGTTCTCACGCATCAATTTCACGTCCTCGCGCGTCGCGCCACCCGACGAAAATCCGGTAGAGGTCTTGATAAAGTCCGCGCCCGCGTCGGTCACGATGTGGCACATTCTGATCTTTTCATCCTCGGTAAGCAGACAGGTCTCGATAATGACCTTGAGGATCTTCTCGCCGCACATCGCCTTGATTGCCTTGATCTCCTCCAGAATTGCCGCATCGTTTCCTGCCTTGAGATCTCCCACGTGGATCACCATATCAATCTCGTCGGCACCGTTGCGCAACGCGTCCTCCGTCTCAAAGCATTTGACAGCCGTCGTGCTGTCGCCGTTCGGAAAACCGATCACGGTGCAAATTGTCAGCCGTTCTCCGACGTATTCCTTTGCCGCCTTCACGTAGCAAGGCGGGATGCAGACCGATGCGGTACGGTACTTCATACCGTCGTCGCACAACGCCCGTATCTCCTCCCACGTCGCACTCGGTGTGAGCAACGTATGGTCGCAGTACGCTAAAATTTCATTGATTTCCATTCTCATCCCTCCTGTGTATTTCTATTATTATTTTATCATTTTTATCCCGCAATTGCAATAGCTTTTCAAATAAAAAAGAGGGGACCACGCTATTTTGCGTAGTCCCCTGAAAATTCAATTAAGCAAATACATCATCAATATCGGAAAGTCCGAACAGGTTTGCCATATTGGTCAGCTTTTCCTTATTCTCCTCGGTTCTGTTACCGGGCTCATTGTAGTAGTCCGACATCGCGTCCTTCATTGTCTGTACCTCGTCGGCAGACTCATTGTTTTCCATCAGACCGCTCAATTCAAACGGGTCCTCCTCGTAGGGAGTAGTTGCAAGCGAGTGTGCTACCGCCTCGGATGCCATAAACGCCTCGACAACATTTGCCGCACGCTCCTCCTCGGTTTCCCCCTGATCGGCAAGGACACCGTCGTTTCCGAGAAGAGACTTGTTGTGCTCGGGATCGTTTGCACTGTCGCGCGCCGCCATCGTGATGCTCATGACCTGATTGATCGCCTTCGCTTCCTTATCGTAGTCCTCGACATCGTTATCAGCCAGATATCCGAAGGTGTTGGAAATCAGCGGAGCCGCCGTACCGGAGTGCTCCTTGGACATGCTGTAGTCCTCTTCCATTCTCTCGGGCGTGATGTACACCTCGATCATTCCCGCCGTCTGCGGGTTGACGCTTTCGATCAGCTTTACGATCTCCGCATCCTCCAGCTTACCGCTGTTCTTATTCATCGAATCCATCACGGAAACCGTCACCGATACCGTGTGGAAGGTTGCCTTATAGTCGACGGTATCGCCATCGGAGCCCTTGCGTGCCAGGTCGGTCGCGGTCTTAATGTCCATCTTTGCGGCGTCACGCACGGTCTCGGATTGCAGAATTGCGGTAAAGAGATCCGCTGTCTTTTGCGTTCCGTAGGTGGGAGATGCCACCAGTGCATCCAGAATCGATCCGATCGACTCCGAAACGGATTCCAGCTCCAGCTCGGAGGAATCCGCGGTCTGGTCAAGCACATCCTTTGCCGCCTTGAAGATAGAGGAAATTGCCTCTGCCTCCGCGCCGACGGTCAAATCGGTGATCTTTTCCGCCGCGGTCTTGGTATCCAGCGTCAGATCCTCCAGCGTTACAAGAACGGTATTCATCGTTTCCGCGCTGTAAAGCCCCTTGGTAGAGGAAATCGCCGACGGATAAGCGGATGCGTTCTGCAGTGTATAGACCGCAAGCTCTGCTGCCGCGCTGTTTTTCAGCTGTGCGATGCTCTTATCCGCGTACACGGTGCCTCGCAAAAGCTCCTTGAGCGAAGCCTCCGTAATTGCGTTCGTGCCTGCCAGCGCATGCGTAGAATCGGTATGACTGCTCACAGATGTGCTCTGCTCTGCCGCATTCCAAGCGTAAACCGCAAAGAACGCACTGACATCGTCGGAATCAATGGTACGACCGCCGCTTGTCTCCAGCAAATCGGTCACCATCGCCTCGGCGTAGAAGCTGATGACGGTTTTTTCCACCACGATACCCGCGTCGTCAAACTCTGCCTTCAGTGCATCGCTCACAGCCGCAACGCGATCGTCTGCGTTCCCTGCCTCATTTAACTGCTCGGCAAGGGAATCCATCAGTTCATTATAAATCGCGGCGTCATTCTCCTTGATCCCCAGCGTAGAGGCGATCGCATAAACGCCGATATTGGTAACCTCGGGAATCAGAATCTTCATGGAATCGTTCTTTCCGAGGGCGAGAATCATGTCGTTGATAACACCGTCGCCCGAGAGCTTCGAAATCATCGCATCCTGATCCTCCACCGAGGCAAGCACCTCTTTATCGATCAAAATCCGCACCAGTTCACCGACCGTGTCGATATCGTCACAGATTGCTCCGGTCTTTCCGTCCGCCGTATCGGTATACAGCACGTCGATCAGCGTATCGGTAAAATCGTCAAACATACCGCTCTCGTCGAAATAGAGCGTATCCGCCTCAACACCGATAAACGCCTCGCCGTTCTTCCATGCACCGGTTGCGTTGTGTACCACCTCGGAAACAATCAACGGGAGCAATTTCGAGCGCTGAAAGGATTCGGTGATATTTTCAAAGGCCGCGGACTCCGCCTCGCCGTAATTTGCGATCTCGTTCACACCCAGGCGCATCACATTGGAAGCCAACGACGCGACCGAACGAACCTCGCTTTTCAGATTGACGTTAACGCCCTTGACGCTGAAATTCGTCATCGCATCCGACAGAGGGTCCGCACCGAGCGTACGGAACACAATCAGAACGGGGCTGTTGTCAATGGATTCGATGTATTCCCGATTCACATCGTCGATCGTCTTCTGCGTATTCTCATCCAGAACCTGTGCGGCGCTGATCTCATTCATCACCACGGGCGCGATTCCCGCATAGGTGGCAATCGGAACCATCCAAGCGATCACAACCAAAAGCGATTGCACAACCGCAAGACCGATAGTCAAGGGCAGCACATACACCGGCTGATCCTCCTCCTGATCCTTTTCCTTCATCGCGGCACCGCGCAATAGCGAGATCAGCAGGTAGACGATCCACGCAAAGAAATTCAACACGATAAACAGTATTAACATAACCAGCGGGACAATCAGTGCGATTGCGCATCCCACAATCGTCTCCAAAAGCGCGGGAGAATCCGCGAGCAACTGTGCCATTTCCTTTGAAACGTTCGATTCAATCAGCGGAATCAGCGTCCCCTCCGCAAAGCCGCTGCCGGAAAGCACGGCTTTGGCGATCAGCGCTCCGACAACAGATAGGATAAAGCTTGCCAGAACACCGAAAAATCTGACTCGCGTTTTACGGAAACGGCGCAAAAACACAGACCATGCGACGCTTGCCAATAAATATACGAGTACTACAACAGTCAAAAGTATACCTACCATGATAATACACTCCTTTTATTTCAAGGCTTGTGATACGGCACAAACAATGTACCTTTTATATCATATCACATTTTCTTGTTTTTGTCAACCGAAAAAGAAAAATTCGGGATTTTCAACAAAATAAAACCCCGAATTTTGACACCTGATTCACTCCAGGATGTTGGATGTAATATAATCGACGCCCCATTCGATCAGACGCTGTGCATCAACGGGATCGTCCACCGTCCAGCAGTTGACCTCCATGCCCGCATCATGGAAACGCTGCAAAAGCTCCTGCGTCAGATCCTTATAATAAATATCCACGTCCATGCGGTACGTCTTCAAATTCTCGAATATCTCGTCTGTGCACTTTCCAAAGAGGAACTGAAGCTTTTGTTCCGGCAAAAACTTACGCACGTGCACCAGATCCTCAAATAGGAACGAAATAAAGGTCACGCGCTCCAGATACCCCTCGGCGCGGATGCACTCAATCATGCGCTCTGTCGTTGCCTCATCCATCTCGGTTTTCAGCTCCAGAACGCAATTCTTGTCGTACTTTTTACAGATGCGGATATATTCCTCAAGCGTCGGCAAGCGCAGTGCGGGATTTGGCGTAATGCCATCCATATCGCAAAGAACGATCTCGCGCAACTCCGCAAGCGTGCTATCCTCGGGCTTTTTGCCCTCACCACCCGCTACACGCGCAGTCGTCTCGTCGTGCAGAATGATGAAATTGCCGTCCGCCGTCGTGCGCACGTCGGTCTCCACCCCCCAGTGCGATCGGTTGCCCGCCGCAACAAAGGCGGCATATGTATTTTCCTTTTCCAGCTTACTGATACCGCGATGCGCGACCATGCGCGTCGAGCCGTGCGCTACTTTAATCGTATCCATAATGTACCTCCCAGTTTGAAAGTAACACCAGTATAGCATGTTTCGCACTGTTTTGCAATACCTTGAGCAAAAAACGGTGCTTTTTCATTTTTTTTTGAAAAAGCACCATTTTCGTGCAAAAGGAATTTTTACACCGTGTTTCTGACGATATACGATCGGATTCGCAGCAGCACAAGCGCCGCGACAACGCACGCAACCGACGCGTATGCCCACAGTGCCTCCGAGATCAGAAGAACACCGACTGTGCCAAGGCTGACCGTCGCGCTCATCAAGACAGCACAGCATTCCGGCTGTGAAGCACCCGACGCGTAAATGCGATGGTGCAGATGTGCCCTATCCGCCGCAAACGGACTTCTGCCGTGCAAAAGCCGCCTCAGAATCGACGAGAAAAGATCGATCAAGGGGTATGCAAAAATGAACAGCGGTGAGAGATTTCCGATCGAAAGCGTGGGAGCGGCAAACAACGGCAGTGAGAGCATTCCCAATAAAAAACCGACCGATTCCGAACCGCAATCTCCTGCGAAGACCTGCGCGGGATAGCGGTTGAACAGGCGAAAGGCAAGGCATGCAAGCACCAAAAACAGCGCCGCCTGTGCCGTATCTGCGTTGCCGAGTAGCAGATGCACGACAGCAAGCAATCCCGCCTCGATCGTAGCACATCCCGCAAGCAAGCCGTCCATACCGTCAATAAAATTGTGCGCGTTGGTCAAAATCACCACCCAGATCACTGCAAACACCGCCGCGCTTCCCTCCGCAATTCCGCTGCCGAGCACTGCGGCAACGGCGGCGGCAGATTGAAACAGTAGCTTCGTCCACGCGCCGAGGCAGAACATATCATCTGCCAAGCCAACCGCCAGCATTAAGCCCGCGCCGCAAAGCGCACACAGCAAAAAATGCGACACTTCCCCCGCGAGGAAGCATCCGAGAATCACCGGTAGCATGATCGCGATTCCGCCGCTACGCGGAATCCTCTCACGGTGCATCCGCCTCCCATCCTGCGGAACGTCCACCGCACCGATCCTCCACGCGAGCGCGATCACCGTCGGGGTCGCAACAAACGCCAGGGCAAACACAAACAAAGCGATCAGAACAAACATGATAATACCTCCAAAAAAGATGTAAAAAGCAGGAAAAGAGCTCCTTCCGAGTCTTTCCCTGCTTTTGTTGCTCTATACACTTGGCTCAACGAATCTGCACAAATCCCAGCTTTTTTTGAATCTTGGACAGCGTGCGGCGCGCATAATAGGATGCTTCCTCCGCGCCTGTTTTCATCTGCGCCTCCAGTCCTGCCTTATCCGCCATCAATTCGGCGAACCGCTTCTGAACGGGCGCCAGCGCGTCAGCAGTCACCTCACCGACGGCAACCTTGAAGTCACCGTAGCCCTTACCCGCGAACTCGCGCTCGATCTCACCGTATTCCTTGCCCGTAAAGCAGGAATAGATGCTCATCAGATTGCTCACACCGGGCTTATCCTCCGCAAAGCGGATCTCCGAGCCCGAATCGGTCACCGCGCGTTTGAACTTGCGGATGATCGTGTCACGGTCGTCCAGAATATAAACCACCGCGTTGACGTTCTCGTCGGATTTACTCATCTTTTTGGTCGGCTCGGCAAGCGACATGATCTTCTTACCGCTCTTCGGCATGATCGGCTCGGGAACGGTGAACAGATCGGGATAAATCTGGTTGACACGCTCCGCAATGTCGCGACAAAGCTCCACGTGTTGCTTCTGATCGATGCCGACAGGCACCACGTCGGTCTGATACAGCAAAATGTCCGCCGCCATCAGAACGGGATACGTAAACAATCCCGCGTTGATGTTATCCGAATGCTTCGCGCTCTTGTCCTTGAACTGCGTCATGCGGGACAGCTCGCCGAACATGGTAAAGCAATTGAGGATCCACGCAAGCTCTGCGTGCTCGTGCACCATCGATTGCACATACAGCGTATTCTTCTCGGGGTCAAGTCCGCACGCCATATAAAGCGCCAGCGTCTCGTAGGTTCTGCGGCGCAGTTCCGCAGGATTCTGCCGTACAGTGATCGCGTGCTCGTCCACCACGCAATAAAAGGTTTTATACTGCTCCGAAAACTCCTTGAAGTTGCGGATAGCACCCAAATAATTTCCAATTGTCAGGTTGCCGCTGGGCTGAACGCCCGAAAAGCACACCTTTTGTTCTCCAAACATACCGTTTCGATCCTTTCCTATTCAGTACTGCCATCTATTGTATCATAAATTCCAGCAAAATACAAGAGGCTATCTGTAAAAACATTTTTCAATTTACACAAAAGCTCACAGTACCTTGTTTCACTCAAACATTTACATAGAGAAGGGGCGTCGCAAATAATTTCACTTATTTGCGACAGCCCCGAAAAAAATCAGTTTGCTGCGGGAAGATATGCGTATTCGTTCAGCCACTGGTAGTAGATACCGAAGGGAGAATAATAGTAAATACGCTTCTCACGGATTCCCTTCAGGGATTCCTCGGTCCAGCTTTCGTTTGCATTCTTCTCCACCTCGTTCATCGGATCACGATTGATAATGTGGCGTACCTGATAATACAGCGTTGCATAGTCATCATCGATGATCTCGCCGGAAGCCAATGCCTTGACGGCATCGGTCTGCAGATCCTTCGCACTTGCCTGCTTGGTTGTGGACAGCAAGATCTTCAGATCATTGACAACCGCCACCAGCTCGTCGTAAGTCGTGCAGGCATTCAGCACCTCTACAACCGCGTCACTCAACTGCTCGGTATAAGCAATCAGCTCGGTATTCAGCTCGCCGTACACATCCAGCTCGGTACCGGGAGTGCCCTCTGCCTTATCGATCGGCGTGGTATCCGCCTTGCCGTTGAGGTTGATATTATAGGAAACGCTGACATCCTTGTCTGCGGCAACCGTTACGTAATACAGCAGATATGCCTCGTTCTTCGTGGTAACAACATCGTTAAACTTGATCTTATCCTCATCCTTGGTATCGGCACCGTATTCGGGCGAGGTGTATTCAAGATTCAGAACCAGATCCTTTTCGCCGCCTCTGATGTTCACGTCAAGGTCGGTGATGTAACGGATGTTGCGGCGCAGGAACACGTACGTGTGGTAGTTTTCGCTTGCGCTGGACTCGGTGTCCACCCAAGAGAGAACGTTCATATGCTCGCTGGTAATATCCACGTCGAGAATCCAATCGGTCACAGTCTTATAAACATAATCGTTCTCATAGAAGTAAGCTGCGTTGAGGTCACCGTAAATGTTTACGTTATAGTACTTGGTGTTCTCAAAATCGAAGGACAGGGAGCCGAGCTGCGCAGAATCTTTCACTGCAACCGCCTCACCCTCGACCATCGTGGTAAAAGTATTGGTGTAAACCTTACCGCCGCTACCACTGTAGGTGAAGACCGAAAGCTCATAGCCGCCTTCCTTGAGATTATCATAGTTCAAAATCAGGTTCATACCCGTTTCCTTATTGGAAACGCCACCGTTGGTATCAAACGACTCGGTGATGATAGGATTGGGCGTAATCGAGAAATCCGCTGAACCGAGCGTATTGTAAACGTAGAACGTACCCTTGAGCGTGGAAGTTGCGGCATCATCAATGAAAGACTTGTAAATAAACACGCCCTTTTCCGCCTTGTCGCACGTGTCAATCCAGTTCTTCAACGCCTTATTCTGCGAGAGAACGTCCTTGGAATAGCCGGAGCTGTAGGACAGTTCATATTTGGGCTTATCACCCTCGGTAGGAATCACAACGTCATTGCCGATCGTGGTAACCGATGCGGCAAAGGAGGTCAGGTCAAAGCCCAGAAGCGGGTCGACCAGAGAGCTACGGTTCTGCATCTTACCGCTCTCCCAGATGTTCTTGTTCATCTCGGGCGTCAGGTATGCCAGGAACGCATTACCCGTTGCGTACAGATCCATCTTGTATTGCTTACCCTCGGTCGTCTTCTTGCTGACCGCAGTGTAGGTGGTAGCGTTGGTTTCGGGATCAGTTTCCTTGATCAGATCGTAGTGCTCACCCTCCACACCGTACTGAAGCAGATTGCGCGCCTCCTCATTGGTGTTGAAGTAAGTGATGATCTGCATGCAGCGCGTCACCTTATCGGAAAGCTTATAGGTATCGTACAGCGAGCAAATTCCAAACATATTGCTGTAGATATCATCGGAGGATGCGGTGGGATACTTGACGGGAACCGCATAATAACGCACACCGTTTTCATCCGTATAGTAGGAAACGCCGTTCTCCTGCGTGAGAAGGGTGAGATCCCCCTTGAGGAACTTGATCGCGGTCTGCTCGTAAGCCGTTTCCGCATTCGCCTCGGAACGGAAGAAATCGCGTCCGGACTCGTTCAGGCGGTACTTATTTAACTGAAGGAACGCCTTTGTGAACGCAGGGTTCTCCAGAAGGTTCTCGACGTTCAAAGCGGTCTCACCGCGGGAGAATGCCGCCAGATCCTCGTAAACGGATCCGAAGATCGAGAAATCCGAACCGTCGATGGAATAATCGTCGGGATTGATCGACCAGTAGTATGCCAGAAGCTCCAGGCATTCTTGATACGTCGCATCGATCGGAAGAACGGAGCCGTCCGTGTACTCTGCGATCATATTGAGGAACTGGTAAACCGCATCGTTGCAAAAGCTGTCGATCGTACCGTTGAGAAGCTGTCCCTGCATGGAATAGCGATTCATCAGCGATTCGTTGAGCAGCATATAGGTATATTCGCCGATCACGTTATTGTTCGGCACGGCATAAGTCACACCGTTTTTCTTGACGGAGGAAAGCAGAGTGGGAGAGATGTATTCCTGAATCTTCTTGGAGTCTCCCTTGATATCCTTATCCAGCTCTGCCAGATATCCGCCTGCAACCAGCTCGTTGAACAGCGTCTCGCCCGAGATCTGCAGGCTACCGTCCTTGTTCTTGAGGTCGCCGATGTAGATGATATCCACCTGATAATCGCCCTCAAGCGCGGGATATCTGTCGCGAAGCATACCGTCCGCATCGACCTCAACGTTATCCTCTGCCTCTGTTGCGGCTTCGGTCTCGGCTTCGGTCTGCTGTTCCGTGTTAATCAGGCTGGTTGCCTTTACGTTCTCGTATTCGGCAATCGCATCCATCAGTTGATCATAATACTCATCCTCGGTGAAATACTTGATGACCAGTTTAGTCTTATATTTCGCCTCGGTCAGTTTAGTGATCTCTTCATTGACCCTTTCAGCGATCTCGGAATCAACCTTTTCCTCGGACACGACCCACATCGTCAAGGTCATCGTGTTTTTCGAAGCGGCCTCCTGGATCTCGTCCTGAACCTCCTCGTCCGTCTGCTCACCGCACGCAGTCAACAAGACGGATAGCATCATGACAAGGCACAGAAACAGGCAAGTCAGTCTCTTTTTCATGTTAAACCTCCCGGAAATCAAGTCCTTCCGTACATTCCTTTACGCGCACGGATACGACTATATTTATACTTATATATTTTACACCCATTTTCCAATTCTGTCAAGTGAATTTTTTGTAACGAAAAGGGGGTTTTCGCACGCAAAAAACATTTTAGACACTTTGCGTTCACAAATCAATAGCACAATAGACAAATCAGAACATTCGTTTTGTTGCAATATGCCGATCTCATTGGGCACATTCAACATTTTTCAATCCGTTTTTTTGGTATTTCAAACCAAAAATCATTCCATAAAGCCCTTCAAATGTCTTGCACGGCTCGGATGGCGGAGCTTACGCAATGCCTTTGCCTCGATCTGGCGGATCCGCTCTCTGGTAATGTCAAACTCCTTGCCAACCTCCTCCAGCGTACGGGTTCTGCCGTCGTACAGACCGAAGCGCAGCTTGATCACGTGCTCCTCACGGGGGGTCAGCGTGTGCAGCTGCTTCTCCAGCTCCTCACGCAGAATATTCGTTGAGGTGGCTTCCGCGGGAGAGGGCGTGTCATCATCGGGAATGAAATCGCCGAGGTGGCTGTCCTCCTCCTCACCGATCGGCGTCTCGAGCGACACGGGATCCTGCGCGATCTTCATAATCTCACGCACCTTCTCGGCGCTCATCGAGATTCTTGCGCCGATTTCATCCGCAGTCGGCTCACGACCGTTCTCCTGCAACAGCTGACGGGAAACACGAGAAACCTTGTGGATGGTTTCCACCATGTGCACGGGAATGCGGATGGTACGCGCCTGATCCGCGATCGCGCGCGTGATTGCCTGACGAATCCACCACGTCGCGTAGGTCGAGAACTTATAGCCCTTGGTATAGTCGAACTTGTCCACCGCCTTCATCAGACCGAGGTTGCCCTCTTGAATCAGGTCAAGGAAGAACATTCCGCGTCCGACATATCGCTTTGCAATGCTGACAACCAGGCGGAGGTTTGCTTCCACCAGCTCGGTCTTTGCAGTTTCGTCGCCCGACATCATGCGCTCCGCAAGATCCTTTTCGCGCTCGGTGTTCAACAACGGCACGCGACCGATTTCCTTCAGATACAGGCGCACAGGGTCGTCGATCGCAAGCCCCTCCTGCTCTAGGATCCGTTCCATGTTCTCCGCCGCGCCGAACGCCTCGACCTCGCTCTCGATCGCGTTCATTTCCTCGCTGGAAATGTCGTTGTCAAAGGCAATGCCGTTGTCCTCCAGCGTCTCGTAGAGCTTGTCGATACTGTCCACGTCGAAATCCATCTCCTCAAGTGCCTCGTCGAGATCGTCCGCCGATAGCTTGCCCTTCTTGCCCTTCTCGATCAGAAGATTGACGTCAAGTTTCTTGCCCTCGTCCGCCTCGGGCTCGTGTGCCTCGGCGTCCGTCTGCTCTGCCTTTTGAGCGTTCTCCAGCTCCAATTCTGCTTCTTTTACATCATGTTCTTTCATTGCGTATCAGCCTTTCCTTTATGTAATTTCGCTTTCTTCTCTCGCAGATATGTCAGATGGGAGTTGAGATCCTCCCCCCGCATGCTTTCCTTTTTCTTGATTTCATGCAACGATTCCACCGCCGAACGGAACACCTCCGGACCGTTTTGCGACAGCTGCTGCCGCGTTATTTCCATCTTTTCGATTCGTCCCAGCTCGTCCGGCTCGAAATCCATCCCCAGCAGCTCGAAGCGGAACCCCGCCTCACTGCCGTGCAACGTCATCACCCGTTCAAAAACCCGTCGGTTGAACGCGGTCATAAAAACCTCACCTGTAAGGGATATCTCGCCCTTCTCCACCGCATTGCGGTATTCTTCAAAAATCAGAAGCAGCCCCAGCACCGTCTCCTCGGCGGCGACCGCGCGTGGATTCTGCGCCGACTCACTGTTAATCCGATCTCCGAAATGTCTGATGGATGCCTGCGCCTCGCGGCTCTCCTGCGCCTCCGCCTCACGCCGTTGCTTCCGGATTGCCTGCTCGACCGAATTGCGGAGCGCATCGGTCGGAAGCTCCAGCTTGACGGACGCGTACGAGAGGTAGACCTCGCGTTCAACGGGAGAATGGTACTCCGCAATCAACGCGCACAGATCCCTTGACGCCTTGAGCTTGTCCGCACCGACCGAAAGATCGTAGCGCGACAAGATCCGCTCCGCCTTGTATTCAAAGCCCGTGCGGCTTTCTTCCAACACCTGTCGGAAGCGGTTGGCACCGAACTTGACGATATATTCGTCGGGGTCCTTGGCACTGTTCAGGCGCAACACACGCACGTCCATGCCGACCTCGCCGAGCATCCGCATCGCCTTGTTCGCCGCGTTCTGTCCCGCCTCATCGGCATCGTAAGATATTATCACCTTTTTCGTGTATTTCGCAAACACGCGGGCATGATCCGGTGTGATCGCGGTTCCCAGCGTCGCCACGGCATATTCAAAGCCCGCGGCGTGCAGTGCAATCACATCCATGTACCCCTCGCAAAGAATCATCTTCTCGGCACAGCAGTTCTTCGCAAAATTCAAGGCAAACAAATGCTTTCGCTTGTTGAACGCGGGCGTATCCGAGGAGTTGAGATACTTGGGCTTGGAATCATCCATCACCCGTCCGCCGAACGCCACAATGTTCCCCGATGGGTCGATAATTGGGAACATCACACGGTTGCGGAAGATATCGTATACGGTATTGCTTTTCTGGCTTTTCGCGCACAGGTAGGCCGCAATCAGCTCGTCGTCGCGATATCCCCTGGCGCGCATATAATCGCGCAGGGAATTGAAGCTGTTGGGCGCGTAGCCCAACCCGAAATGCTTGATCGTCGCGTCGGTCAGGCGGCGCTCCCGCTTGAAATAATCCATTCCCGCCGTGCCGATCGCAGGATCAAACAGGCACGCGCGAAAGAACTTCGCCGCCTCGAGATTCATCTCTAAAATCCGCTTGCGCGGCACCCCGTTCTCACGTGCGCTGTTCGCGCTCTCCTTGGGCAACGGAAGCCCTGCGCGGTTGGCAAGCATCTCGACCGCATCGGCAAAATCCAGGTTCTCCGCCTTTTGCACAAAGGTGATCGCGCTCCCCCCCGCGTGACAACCGAAGCAGAAGAACATCTTCTTCGCAGGCGTCACCGTAAAGGACGGCGTCTTTTCGCTGTGGAACGGACACCGACCGATCAGATTCGCCCCTGTCCGTCGCAGAGTCACGTAGCGCCCGATCAGTTCCTCGATGTCGGTCCTGTCCACGACCTCCTGTATGAAATTTTCGGGAAATCTCATTCATTCACCCCGATCCATCCGCCGCGCTCAAATACTCCACACGTGCGGACTAAACAGTTTTTTGTAGGTTTCAATCGCATAGCGGTCGGTCATTCCCGCGATAAAATCGCAGACACAGCGCTCCACGCCCTCTGCCGCCGCATTTCTGCGGTAAAGCTCGGGCATATGCTCGGGATATTTCACAAAATACGTAAAGAGCTGACCCAGCATCTCCTTCGCGCGTCCCTCCTCCGCCTTGGCAACCGAATTGGTGTAGACAGTCGCAAACAGGAAATCGCGCAGACGGTTGGTTGCATCCTGAATATCGGGTTGCATACGGATCTCGCCGCGGTCGGTACTCGCTTCGATCACCGAGGTCACCATCGTATTGATGCGGTTACTGTGTGTCTCGCCCAGAATCTCGCGCAGCTCCTTTGGGATATCCTCTTTGGAGAGAATCCCGCCGCGACAGGCGTCGTCGATGTCATGGTTGATATACGCGATGCGGTCGGCAAATTTGACGATCACGCCCTCCAGCGTAGATGCCATGCATTTGCCCGTATGGTTGACGATGCCGTCGCGCACCTCCCACGTCAGATTCAGTCCCGCGCCGTTGTTTTCCAGCTTTTCGACCACGCGGAGGCTTTGCTTATAGTGTGTGAAATCGGGGGAATACAGCTCGCGCATCGCATCCTCACCCGAATGTCCGAACGGTGTGTGTCCGAGGTCATGCCCCAGCGCCGCCGCCTCGGTCAGATCCTCGTTCAGGCGCAATCCGCGCGCGATGATGCGTGCAATCTGCGTGACCTCCAGCGTATGCGTCAGGCGTGTGCGATAATGGTCGCCCGTGGGTGCGAGAAAGACCTGCGTTTTGTTCATCAGCCGACGGAAGGACTGCGAATGAATAATGCGGTCGCGGTCGCGCTGAAACTCGGTGCGCATATTGCACGGAACGTACGGATGCTCGCGCCCGCGCGTGTTTGAGGTCAGAAACGCATACGGGGAGAGCGTGCTCTTCTCCCGCTCCAAAAATATTTCGCGCAATTCGCTCATAAAGCAGCCTCCATTCGATCGTTTATATCTACTTTTATATCTATAAAATACGCAAAAAAAATCGAATATACTTTATTTTGATGATTTTTATCAAAAATTCAGCGATAATCAAAGCGTTTGCCGCGCACTGTCGGTACGTCGGAGCCATTGCTCAACTCTCGAATGCGCGCAAAGAGCGCATCGACCGCTGTGTCCTTGACTGCAAACAACAGACGCACACGGTCGGAAAATTCGGTGTCGTCCGTCACCGCGCCAAAGCGAGGGAGCTCGGCAAGGTAGCGCTGATAATCCGAGTAGGTGCAATTCAGCTCCAGCTCGGTGTACTGCTCGTACGTAATGATATGTGCCGCATCAAGCGCAAGCTTTGCCGTATGGGAATACGCGCGCACCAATCCCCCCGCGCCCAGCAGAATCCCGCCGAAATAGCGCGTCACAACAACGACCGCGTCGGTCACGCCGCTTTTGCGGATGGTATCCAGCACGGGGACGCCCGCCGTTCCCTGCGGCTCGCCGTCGTCCGAATACCGTGCCACGATCTCACCCTTTTGCAGGTACGCCCAGACGTTGTGCCGCGCGTCCTGATAGGAATTTTTGACCTTTTTGATATACGTCAGCGCTTCTTCCTCGCTTTTGACCGGCGCTGCATGACCGATGAACACCGATTTCTTCTCGGTGAACTCCGCCTCGCCCTCATGCTCGAGCGTTGTATAGAAAATCGGTTCTGCCATTGTGTGCCTCCTTGAAAGCCTCATTGCATTCTATCTGTCTGAAGTGCGGATTTTCGTGTGCCTTTCCCTTGAGGGAGTGTTGATTTAATAGCACAAAAGCACACCTCATCCGTCTCGCTTTGCGAGCCACCTTCCCCTCAAGGGGAAGGCTCACAGACGCCGTGCTATCATATACTGATTGTTTGATTAAGATTAAATTTAAAAATTCCGAGAGGCGGGAGACTTGATAGCCTTCCCCTTGAGGGGAAGGCGTCAGCCGTAGGCTGACGGATGAGGTGTCGCTCCCCCTTACTCATCCTCCGCCTCGACCCAATTCGGATCAAAGCGGCGCAACATCCCGTGTACCTTTGCATCAACGATTGCCGTAACGGTCATGCCGTTTGCGCCGTATTCCACGTCCTCCACGGTCGCGTTCTGATAGAGCGTGTTGAGCGCTCCCGCCTGCGCATTCGGGATGTGAAATTCCACGCGACGCTTTCCCTCGCGAATCACGCTCTGCATCGCCTCCAGCAAAAAGTCAATTCCCTGCCCCGTGCGTGCGGAAACCGTCACCGTATGCGCATGTGCGGCAGGCGTACCGATTGCGGAAAACTCCGCTGCACCGCGGTCGCATTTGTTGAACACGTAAATCATCGGCTTATCCGATGCCCCCAATTCCTCCAGCAGCCGCTCGGTCACCTCCGTCTGCTCACGGAATTCGGGATCGGAAACGTCGATCACAATCATCAAAGCGTCGGCATACACCGCCTCGTCCAACGTAGACTTGAAGGCGTGCACCAGATGGTGCGGCAGCTTGCGGATAAAGCCGACCGTGTCTGTGAGTAGCACGCTCTCACCGCTTGGCAGCTCGTACTTTCTCGTCGTGGGATCCAGCGTTGCAAACAATTTATCCTCCGCCAAAATTCCTGCGTCGGTCAGGCGGTTGAGGAGCGTGGATTTTCCCGCGTTCGTATATCCAACGATCGCGATCTTCGGGATACCGCTGCGGTCGCGCGCGGCACGCATCGTCCGGCGGTTGCGCTCCAGATTCCGCAGCTCCTCCTCCAGCGCCGTGATGCGTCTGTGCATGTGACGGCGATCGGTCTCCAGCTGACTCTCACCGGGACCTCTTGTACCGATTCCGCCGCCCAGACGCGACATTTCGGTTCCGTGCCCCGTCAGTCGTGGCGCGGTATATTTGAGCTGTGCAAGCTCAACCTGCAATTTACCTTCGCGGCTGACCGCATGGAGTGCGAAAATATCGAGAATCAGCATCGAACGGTCGATGACACGCACGTCTCCACCGATCTCATCCTCCAGGTTGCGGATCTGCGACGGCGCCAGCTCCTCATCAAACACGACAAGCTCGATGCCGTTCATCTCACAAAGCGCGCAGATCTCGCGCACCTTCCCCGAGCCGATCAAGGTGCGCGGGTCAGGCTTATCCTTATTTTGCACCACCTTGGCAAAGCAGGTGCCGCCCGCCGTCTCCAGCAGGCGTTCCAGCTCTCCAAGGCTTGTTTCAATCTCTGCGGCGTGTCTGTCGTCGGTGCAAATACCGACCAGAATCGCCCGAATGGTTTGGTATTCCATAAAAAACGACCTCCGTGTTCAAAGAAAAAGAGCAAGCTGCCACACAGCCTGCCCTTTTCTGCCCGGAACCGGCTTCCGAAAATTACTTCTGGAAGGACGCGATTCTCTTCTTAAACTTATCCACGCGTCCACCGGCGTCAACGAACTTCTGCTTACCGGTGAAGAAGGGATGGCACTTGGAACAAATTTCAACCTTCATCTCACCGCCCTTGGTGGACTTGGTTTCAACGACCTCACCGCATGCACATTTGATGAGGCAAGTCTCATAGTTAGGATGGATTCCGTCTTTCATTGTTTTTTCCTCTTTTCTTAAATTTGATGTTCTTTGACATCATTCCGCCACATAGCGGTGCCTTGACGGCAGATGAAGTTATTATACCACATCTTTTTTTAAATTGCAAGACCTTTTCGCAATTTTCTCAAAATTATTTTACAAAATTCTCTTCATAGTAGTATGAGTACTTACTCAACTCCGACTCCAACCAATCGTACCCGTATTTTTCCATCAGTGTCGGCAACTCGGAAAAGATGTTGGTGCCAAGCCCCAATCGTTCGCCATCAATCTCAAAGCCCATAGCGGAAAGGATTGTCGGGAACAGATCGAGCGAGGTAAAGTCGCGATTGTAGGCCCAGACGGGTGTCACCACGGAATTGATAAAGCAGTTGTAGATGGTGCGGTCGTAAAAGCTGACGTCGTCCACCAGCTGGGTATCCATTCGAGGATGATCCCCCGTGATAATGATGGTCGTGTCTTCGTAAAAGGGCTGGGTTTTGCACCATTCGATAAACTCGCCCACCAGACGGTCGGTGCATGCAATGACGTTCTCAAGGTTCGTATCGTATTCGTCACCGCACTCACTGCAACCGTAACCGCCCACGTGGTGCGTATCCACCGTCAGCATGGTAAAGTTGAAGGGCTCGTCCTCTGCGGCAAGCTCGGTCAGTTCGTCGCGCGCGATGTCGAACAAAATTGCATCCTCATAGCCCCACCATACGTAGTAGCCGTTTTCGATATACCCCTCCTCGATCGCCGTGTAATAATCGAAGATCTCATAATTTCCGTGCACGGTAAAATAGGTATCGCGCCCTGCAAAGCTTGCATTCGAGCCGCAAAGAAACTCCTGATTGTAACCCTTCTCCTCCAGAATATCACCAAGATTGGTCAGCCCGTTGACAAATTTTCCGTTTTTGCCGAGTGAGTTGTGCGAATTTTGTCCGAATACGGAAAGCGAGAACGGCACGCCCGAGGTTGTTCCCATCAGGGCGCCCATCGTCCAGCTTGTCCCCGCGATGCTGTGAAAGCCGCCGATATGATAGGGACTGCTGTCCGAGAACGAAATATTTGCGAATGCGAGATCCGTCAGGTGCGGGATGTAGTTGATTTTCTCCTGTGCACCTCCCCCTTCCTTGGAAACATACGTGGTTTCCATGCTTTCCAGATAGATGTAAATCAGATTTTGTGCGTTCCCATCCTCGTCGGTGATTTCCACATCGGAGGGATCAATGTAATACTCCTCGTAAATCTCCGTAGTGCCGCCTTGCGATTTGATCCATTGCGGAATCTTGAAGGAGTCGAGCGTAAACACCACCGTAAACACGAACGCAACCGCCAAAACGCCCGCACAGACGCGGCGCAGAATAAAACGGATGCGGGTCTGCTTCCAAAGAGCGACGACAACCGCAACGTACAGCAGCATCAACACCAGCACGGGAGGAACAACTGCCGAAAGAATCTGTGACACCGTACTTCCACCCGTACCGCCCAGCGGTGACAGGAGCGTGAACAACAGATCGTCAAAAGTCATATTAAACGTTGCGCGGTACCACACAGACAGCGCCAGCAGTATCGCCGCGAGCAACCAGAGAACGCCAAGCAAAACCGTCAGGATCAGGCGTGGTGCAAGCCGTTTTTGCATAAGCTCCACATCTTTTTTCATCTATCAGAACCTCTTTTGTAAAAATCTTTTTTATTATACCGCTTTTTTTCGTGCATTGCAATACATTTTCCGTGAAATTTAAAAAATGTTTTCATTATCCAGCATTCACGGCAAATGCGCCCGACAGTCCGTGTAACGAATTGTTCGCTTGGCGAAAAATTATATCTATCTTTGTAGGGACCGCGTGCACGAAAGATGACAGGTGTCTAACAATCAAGCAATCCACATTCGCGCGGTCTCCCCTTGTCAACGGCATAATGCGAAATGTGATTTTTTCGTTTTTTTTGCCGTTGACATTCCCCGAGTTGCGGCGGGCAACTCGACGGATGTCATCGAATATTGTATTTTAGAATACCGTTATTCTGCAAATAACCGGCAGAAAGTAGAGAGCATGCATAAAAGATAACGGGATGAAAGCAATCCTTTATCAAACGCCAACAAGGGTGCCGCAATGCATACTGCATCTGTCGACACCCCTGTTGCATACCGTTCCGCGAGGCGGCTACGGCAACTCGGTATTCATTACACCTTCAGAAAAACAGCAACCAGATCCTCAAACGCCTTAGTCAGCGCCTCAGTATCGATGTTGTTGAAAATACCGCTGACCATGATCAGTACCGCGAAAATTGCCGCAATCAGTACAACCAAAAGGAAGGTACAGAAATAGGAGCGTGCGTGACGGCGGACATTGATATTGGACGCACCGATGGCATGGATGATCAGAATGATCCAACCGATGACGGGAATCGAATACAGCAAGCGGTATCCGAAATATCCCCACGCGGAGATCGGCTTGTAGGAAGCGGGAATCACGGTTCCATAATTTTGATACATAATATAATTCCTCCTTAATTAAACGTATTCGCAATGTGTATCTGCTAATAGATTACCATTTTCCGCGAAATTTGTCAAGTCCTTTTTAACAAAAAAAACATAATTTATCTCTTAAAACACAAAAAATTCACAATATCCCCAAAAAAAGGATTGAAATTATCCCGAAAATATGCTATGATAAAGCTACGGTACTCCCATCGGGCAGTACCCTCATACGGAATCTTTGTAAAAAGGAAGGAAAACAATCATGGCAAGAGTCATTAAAGTCGGCATCATCGGTTGCGGCGGCATCGCCAACGGCAAGCACATGCCCTCTCTGAAAAAGGTTGCGGACTGCGAAATGGTTGCATTCTGCGATATCATCCCCGAAAGAGCCGAAAAGGCGGCAAAGGAATACGGCACACCCGACGCAAAAGTGTACACCGATTACAAGGAGTTGCTCCAAGACAAAACCATCGAGGTCGTTCACGTCTGCACTCCCAACCGCGCGCACAGCTTCATCACGGTCGACGCGCTGGAGGCAGGCAAACACGTCATGTGCGAAAAGCCCATGGCAATCAACTCCGAGGAAGCAAAGAAGATGCTAGACGCCGCAAAGCGTACGGGCAAAAAGCTGACCATCGGCTATCAGTCTCGCTTCCGCGACGATTCCCTTTACATGAAGAAGGAAGCCGAGGACGGCACCTTCGGTGATATCTATTACGCAAAGGCGACCGCTCTGCGCCGCCGTGCGGTTCCCACCTGGGGCGTGTTCCTCAACGAGTACGAGCAAGGTGGCGGTCCGTTGATCGACATCGGTACGCACGCGCTCGATCTGACACTGTGGATGATGAACAACTATAAGCCCAAGTACTGCGTCGGCACGTCCTACCATAAGCTCAACAAGGACACCAATCAGGGCAACGCCTGGGGCAACTGGGATCCCGAAAAATTCACGGTCGAGGATTCCGCGTTCGGCTTCATCGTCATGGAAAACGGCGCGACCATCGTGCTTGAATCCGCATGGGCACTCAACACGCTCGATTACCGTGAAGCTGTCACCTCGGTCTGCGGCACGCTCGCAGGCGCCGATATGATCAAGGGTCTGCGCATCAACGGTATCCGTAACGGTCGCCAGTACGTGCTGGAACCCAGCTTCAACGCAGGCGGCGCGGCATTTTTTGAAGGTACGGCAGGCGACAGCATGTCCGATCGCGAGGAAAGCTACTGGATCAACGCCGTCCGCAACGATACCGATCCCATGGTGCTTCCCGAGCAGGCGTACACTGTTACCCGTATCCTCGAGGGCATCTACACTTCCGCAAAAACAGGCGATATTTATCGCTTCGATTGATTCCATCCCGCCCCATCTGCCCTTTCGGCGATGTGGCGGGATAAAATTACAATCAGGAATGTATCTTCCTCTATTTATTCACACAAAGGAGTTGCCATGAGCAAATTTCATTATGAAACCCTGCGTGCCGAGGCAATCGCCAAGGGCGAGGCACGTTGGATGTACGAACCAACCGACGAGCCCCTGCCGCCCGCATCGGCATGGCAATCACTTCCCTTCTATTACACCGCTCACGTTGCTGCCAAAAACGCACGCGTGCAAGCGATTCTCTCGGATACAAAATGTGCCGAAGCGTTCGTCTTTTTCGCCGATGCGCACGTGCGTCAGAGCGCGATGACCGCCGTGCCGATCATCCGATCGATTCTGGAAAATACCGATGTGCACGATGTGATCTACGGCGGTGACACGGTCAGCGCATGGGCGACTGACGAGAGCCTTGTGGCGGATGTGGAGTATTTTGCGCGTGCCTATGCATTTGCAAAGCCGTATATGGTGCGTGGCAATCACGACATGTACGGAAAAGCATTCGAATACACCGACACGGGTGCGGTCAAGAGCAACCGCGAGCTGTACGAGCTGATTTTTCGCGCGGATGCCGACCGCGTGATCGGCGAGGATGGCAAAACCTACTATTATTTCGATCACCCCGACACCAAAACACGTTACATCGTCATTGACACCAACGAGCTACTCACCCCTGTATGGGATGCGCGCGGCATCTGGAACTGTGATGTGAGCATCACGCAGACGCAGATCAGGTGGTTCATCGATCTGCTCGGGAGAATACCGCAGGGCTGGGGGGCAGTCGTTTGCGGGCACACGCCGATCACAAAGCAGCTGAAGTGGGCGTTCCCGAAGGCTTGCATCTTCGGGGATCTGATCGAGGCTTACAACCGTCGGGATGTGCTTAATACCGTGAGCTGGGACGGTGTGGACGCCTTCCCCGTATGCGCGGATTTCACAGCCGCCGAGGGGCGTGTGATTCTGAACGTCTGCGGGCACGGGCACATTGACGACCTGTACGCCTCGCCAAGCGGATGCATCTACGTGGAAACGCATTGCGAATCGGTAAAAAACAACAACGGTGGAAGTCCATTCCCACGTGTTTCGGGTACGGTCAGCGAAACGGTGATCGACGTGATGATTCTCGATCGCAACACCAATCGTCTCCGCATCGTCCGCTACGGCGCCGGCGAGGACAGAGAGGCGTAAAAAAAGATATCGTATCACCGTAATAGAATTTTATGAAAACAATGGCAGGCGAGCCATGGTGGGCGACCGATGGTCGAACCGCCATGGCTCGCCCGTTTTGCGTGATAAAGCTGTGATTGCGGGCGCGGAGGTCAAGCACCAATCAAAAAGGCACAATCGCTTTATGCAAAAGGATTGTGCCGAATCTGCCGATTATTCGTTGTTTTCTTCGCCGAAGATCAGCTTTCCGATGATGCTTCCCTTCAATTCCTCGACGACCGCATTCCAATCCTTCTCGGTCATCTGCACCACATCCACCGTGTCCTCGGGCTTTTCGGGTGCCGTTGCATTCGGTGTAAAGGTTACCGACGCATCAAAAAGCATCTGTACGCTTTTGTAAGACAGCGTGTGGAACTCGATGATTGCAGCGTCCTCGCCGACCGTGATCTGACCGAGCAGGCTCACATCCATCGGTTCGGAGCCATCGGGATACAGCGTCGCCGTGATCTTGACACCGCCGCCGACATCGTAGATATATTCCGCATCCACAAGACGCTCCCGAATGCCGCCGAGCTCGGTGTCCAGCGTCACGCCGTAAGAGATCACACCGCTATCCTCGCGTCGGGTCCATATCAACTCCGCAAAATAGGGGTTGTTGTCCGACAAAAAGGACAGCGTAAGCTTGATCTGCTCTCCCGTAAACCGCAGGGAAAGATCCACCGTAATCTGCTCCCCGTCGGCGGTCGTTAGCATCCCCTGCAGCATTGCAAGCTTCATTGAACCGTTCGCCGTGTCCAGCAGAAAATCCGTTCGGAGGACAGCGTCGTATTGCCCGAGAAATGCCGCGGTCTGCTCCCGTATGAAGGTCACCGTTTCCTCGCCGATCTCCAGATATTCCAGCAATGTGTCCAAGAACGCATGCAGGGATTTGTTATCGATCCGATAGGAAACCAATACCTCATCCGTCTTCTCTGTCCGCGAAACACTTTGCGAAAAGGCGATCCCGATCTCCGCCATCAGGGCCTCGACATCCTTGGTGCTCTCCTCAAACAGCTCCTGATAGCATTCGTCAAACAGCACCGCGTAGTGAGCAATCAGAGAAAGCATCTCCTCATTGAGTCCGGACAGCTCCGCCGCCGCGCTGTTACCAAAGGATTGCGCAAAATCGGTCAGATCAATCTCCAGGGTCTTGCTGCTTCCGAGCACAGCCTGGCTTTTCAGTGACAGACCGTTGCGATCGAAGAAAAGAAGCGCGGAGAGCAGCTGACGGTTCATCAGCACCTGCGTCTGTGAAACGTATTTGCGCTCGTCATCATTCATATAAAAGGTTTCGGTAATCCGCTTCACATCACCGAGCAGCGTTTCGTGTGCAAAACTCAACGACAGCGCTCCCTGCCCCACCGTTTGGGAAACCGTGCCGTAAAGTCCCGCCTCATCCTCGAAAAAGTCTGCAAGCGCGCGATACAGCCCGCCCGTGATCCAGCCGTACGGATCCGCGGCAACCGTTTCCTCGTTCGGCTTCGCATCGGTATCCGAGGACGTCGCACTCTCCGACTTCGTTGTACCGTTTTCTGCTGCGTCACTGCCCCCGCAGGACACAAGGCAGAAAGACGCAAACATTGCAATTAATAAAAATACGGAAATTGTTTGTTTCATAAGCACCTTTCACAATCGTGTTATATTTGAAAAGGAACACCAAAAACCGTCACCATCAGCGCATACATCAAGGGAATCGAGATCACGCAGAGCGTATGCGAGATCATCGCCATACTCGCTCCCGTCTCCGGATTCCCGCCGTACGCCTCGGGAAAAACCACGGTGTTCAGCCCCAGCGGTGTTGCCAGCGCAAAGAACGTCAAAAACAGCACGTCATTGCCGATTTGCATACCGAGAACCGCGTTTGCCAACGTCTTCATTCCAAAGAGCGCAACAACGATGATTGTCGGCAGAATCACCAAGCGCAATGCCGAAGCAATGTACACCTTGCCCTTTTTCAGCATGGAGACAAAATCGTATTTTGCGATCGTGACGCCTGCCAACAGCATCGCCACGGGCCCCATGCATTTCGATAGTGTATCCAAAGAATTGGAAAGGAATGCGGGCATATGCGCGCCGATCCCGCTCAAGCCAAGAAGGATACCGATCAGCGTGCCGACGGTCGGTGCATTCAGAAGACGCTTCCATGCGGCTCCCTTGCCCGTACCCGCAGGCGTGAGCACACTGACGCCCCAGGAATTGATCATCAAGGACAGGGGCAAATAGAACAGCTTATAATAGGAGAGCACCAGGTCGCCAAACAGCGACTGCACAACGGGATCTCCCATGTATCCGCCGTTGGCAAACGCCAGCGCATAGGCATAGATGCCGCGTTCAGGTGTTCCCTTCTTCGCAAAAAAGCGCGACAGAAAAATGGCGATCGCCATCGAAAGCGCAGTAACGCAGACAGCCAATACGATATTGATTGCATGTGTAGCGAGCTTATCCACCGTACAAAAACGCGACATCGTCATAATACTGAGTGCGGGACAGAAGATCCACGTCTCCATCTTTGCCATTACCTTGCTTGCATTTTCGGGAAGAACCTTACATTTACTTGCTACATAACCCGCCGCAATACATAGGAAGAGCGTCAGCATTGGGTTCAGGGTTGCCAAAAAAGTGGTCATCGTAACACCTCACAAAATGTAGTTGCCTAATTAATTATACCACCGTCGGAGTGCTTTGTCAATCATACGGAGTGAATCCGAAAAAAATTCGCTCGCTCCGACTTGCAAATCACATTGAGCTCCTTCCGATCAGCACATAATCTCACTTCGCCGTCAGAACCGAGCGGCGGTACGCTCCCGGGCTCATGCCCGCGTACTTTTTGAAAAACGTGTTGAAGTAATACTCATTGGCAAAGTCCATCTCCTCGCTGATCTCACACAGGGTGCGGGTGGGGTCAGCGAGCAGCTGTTCAATCCGACGGCAACGCGCACGGCGAATGTATTCCGCGACCGCGATCCCCTCCGCGCGCCGAAAAATGCGCGTCAACTGCTTCTCGCCAATCCGACAGTAGGCGGCAAGCTCCGAAACCGAAATCGCGCGGCTGATGTTGTCCGAAACGTATTGCTTGGCAAGCGTGACCCGCAAATCGCCCTCATCCTCGCCGTGCGGCGTCGGCACCGTGCCTACGGGAAAGCACCGCAACAGCAACAGAATACACTCCAGCACACGGTTACACATAACCGTCTCTCCGTAAAGCGCGCGCCGCTTCCGCTCACCGCAGATCAAGCGGATGCCGTCCGTTACCGTTTCGGGTGTTGTCCCCGTGACGAATGCACCGAGCGCCGAGAGATGCCGCTCCGCCGCGCTTCCCTTTTGCACGGCAAAGGTAAACGAGTATTTTTCGGTTCCCACGTGTTCCTCCGCCACGCGATGGCGCGTCAACGGTGCAATCAGTAAAAATCCGCCCGCCTCCACGCTGACAAGTCTTCCGTCAAGCTCATAAACCTGACATCCGCGCATGACGATATGTACCTCGACACCCGTGTGATGATGTCTCTTTCTCGTAACGCACATCCCATCGCGTTCGGATAGAATCCGTTTGAGAAAGCATTGCAAAATTCCGAAATTTTCCATCGCTGTTGCCGCACAAAGGACCGTATCCTTCGTCGGTTGCTTGAATAGAATCTCCAAAGCCTTGCCTCCCATCGCCGATTCTTTGCCTCCATTATACCACACATTTCAACAAAAGCAAGAAAAATGTCCGAATTTTATAAAAAGAAGTCTGATGTGCATATTGCTTTCGCGGCGAAGTCGTGTTATACTGATTTTATTATTGCGAAGTTTATGCAGGCAAGTGTGCCGTCACGGTTTTGTACGGTATTGCCTTAAAAAGGAGACAGCGTCATGGATATTTTTACAACAATGATCACCCCCTACAAGCCCGACGGCACCGTGGACTACGACACGGCGCTCCGATACGTGGATTGGTATTTTGAAAGCGGACTGAACGGCATTTTCGCCATCTGCCAGTCGAGTGAGATCTTCTGGCTGACACTTGAGGAACGCGTATCGCTGAACCAAAAGATCTACGCGCGCGCAAAAAAACTGGAGGCAAGGAGCGGCAGACCCTTTACGGTCGTGTCCTCGGGACACATCAGCGACAGCCTTGAGGATCAGATCACCGAGCTGAACGCCGTATGGAAATCGGGCACCGATTCGTTGATTCTGATCACCAACCGCCTCGATCCCAAGAACGAGGGCGACGACGTGTTCATCGCAAACGCCGAGAAAATCATCGCTGCCCTCCCCGCCGATGTCAAGCTTGGTCTTTACGAATGTCCGCATCCCTACAAACGTCTCGTCACCCCAAAGATCCTTGACTGGTGTCTCTCCACGGGCAAATTCTATTACATGAAGGACACCTGCTGCGACGCGGCGGTGATGGCGGAGCGCTGTAAACAGCTCAAGGGCAGCAATTTCAAGCTCCTCAATGCCAACTGCCAGACCTTCCTCGAATCGATGTACAACGGCGGCGACGGCTACTGCGGCATCATGTGCAACTTCCACCCCGCACTCTACGCATGGTTGGGCGAGAACTTTGACAAGGATCCACAAACGGCGAAGCTTGTACAATCGGTCATCGGCACGTTCGGCTTTACCGAGGTGGGACTTCCCTACCCGCTGACCGCAAAATATCACATGAACCTGTGCGGCATTCCAACCGAAAATCTTGCGCGCAATCGGGACAGCTCCGCGCTGACCGACTACGGACGCAGCTGCATGAAGCAGATGAAGCTCGCAACCGACGCACTGGAAGCGTATTTGAAGAAATAAAGGCGTGGTCGTATGAAAGGCACTAACACCTGGAGTCATGCGCTTACCGCCCGTTTTTGACAGACGTGGGTGACATTTACATTTGCTGCATCGTTCCTGCCAATACATCCATTTTGAATGGCCGGATACGGACGGTCAGGTTATACCGTTATCTGCTCGCTTCGATGAATTTGTTCGCAAACAAGCATCCACAAAATCTGACACTCATTTTCCGCTCGGATGACAACGGTAAGAGCCGGCACTACATCAGCGAGCTGATGCAATGCTTTTGGGGGAAGCTGTTTTTACACAAGGGAGAGCTGTATATGCTCGCCTGCCCCACCGAATACGGCGATCTCCTGATCGGCAAAAGTACAGACGGTGGAAGGACGTTCTTCTCTCCCGTCACGCTACTGCGCGGCTCCAACGGCAAAAACGGCAACAGCGGCGTACAAAAAATCCGCAGAACATCGTCTACCACAACGGACGCATTTACGAATCCCTCGAATGGGGCGCATGGGCGAACAAGGAATACTGCCACGCAACCATGGTGATGTCCTGCGACGAAAACAACGATCTGCTCATTCCGGAAAATCGGAGCTTTTCGGAGCCGATTCCGTTTTCACAATTTGACGCCTCTCTTTCAGATCTGCCAAATTCGACGATGACGATCGAGGGCACGCTGACGCTATCTCCCGATGGCAGACTCCTCAATGTCATGCGCTTCGGAAAATACCACCGCGCCCTTGCTTACGAGGTAAATGTGCATAATCCCGACGCGCCGTTGGCTTACTCACACTGCATCGATTTTCCTGCCAACTATTCCAAATTCATGATCAAATACGATGCGGCTTCCCGTCGGTATTATTCAATCGGAACCATCGCATACGATCCGAAAAACCCCGCTGCACGCGATTATCTCGCGCTTCTGACTTCACCCGATCTGGAGCACTGGGAGATTGTCCGCGATTTGCACGATTATCGCGCCATAGAGCCCGATCACATCGGCTTTCAGTATGTGGATTTTGAATTTGACGGTGAGGATATCATCTATCTCTGCCGTACCGCTTTCAACGGCGCACACAACTATCACGACGCCAACTATTCAACCTTCCATCGGATTCAAAATTTCCGCAACCTGTAAAGCATAAAAACACCCATGATATACGAAAAGGCTCGTATATCATGGGTGCTTTTATGTTTCGACGGTCTACGAAAAAATGATAAAACACCGTTGTTGCCTTAATACCCGCGACCTACCGAAGCCGCAAGCACAAGCAGGACAATAAACAAACCGATTGCAACTCCAAAGACAATATTGCCGATTGTTCGCATCCTTTTCCAATCGGGACGTATCAACACAACCGCATTCAAAGCAACTGCGGCAATGAAAGCTGCTATGGACACGTATGCAAGAATCGGATGTGTTGCATCGCAAACGTTTTCAAACATACTGTGTCTGAATATCACTTCCACAATTTCGCCACTCTCCCGATCGGGAAGGTGCCCGATGCCTTTGAAAATTTTTGCAAACCACAGCGGAATGCAGCTGAACGAAAGAACGATTTTACCAATGTCAAGTAAAACTTTCTTCATAGAACGCCCTCCTACAAATTTATCTGTTATTCCTTACCCCAAAAGCCTTTGAAACAAAGAAACAGTCCTACCAATAACCCCGCATAAAACATAATCGCGCCGACAATCGCTCCCGCCATCCACATCGAAACACCGCAGGAAGCAATAATCAGAAATGCAATTCCCAGCAACATCAGCTTTACAGATTTCATACAAGCATACTCCTTTGCAAAAATGACAGATATCGTATCCCTTCTGTAAGAAAACGCATACCATATTGTAAAACTCGTTTGGATCAAACATCGTTTCGCTTTAATATTTCGCAATGAGTCGAAATGTCCTTAAAACGCTCCTCTCTTGTTGGAAAAGGAGGAAACGGAGCAGTAGGCAAGGTTTGATACCAGTATGCAACCGAGCAATAATCATCACTGCGATCGTAATAACACAAATTCTTACGTACGCCTGCGGTCGGATAGCACACAAAATGCTCCCCCAACCGTTCTTTGGCTGCCTCCCTATCGCCGCAGCCCATTTGCATAATCGCTACCTTGAGTGATTCGTCAAAACAAATGGGATCACAGGTGTGCCAACGGTAAAAGGAATACAAGCTATTTTCACGATCGCACAATACACACCCCTGATGCGGTGTATAGCATTCACGCAAGCCCCACGAGCAACCGACATAATCCTCTGCTCCGGTACCGCAGATCGTGGGATGTTCTTCGCCGTCAAAATACATCTTGACTTCACCCTCTCCCCACCACTGTTCAGGGAAGCACACACTGCGCACACCGAAAACCGTACCGAGATACCGCCCTTTCCCTTTTCCCCCGTCTGATATCACATAATCGGTGTGATAAGGGTGGCAATTCGCCCGTCTGAATTGCGCGTGAAAATATCCCATCGATTCCGGATGCACATCTCCCAACGTAAAATCAATTTGATAAAATAGAATAGGAATCGTAATATCGGTATCGTTTTGCAACGTAATCTTTGCATGGGAACGAAACGGAATCAAAATCCATGAGTTCAACGCATTGGTAGGATGCACCGCTGTCAATTCGGTAATAAACGTTCGGACTCTGCCGTGGAAAAAACCAAAATTTACACGGAATAAACTCGGCTTACAACTGATATTATATCACACATCAAAGAGAAAAAGCAATAGAAAAACAAAAAACTCCCGATAAAATCGAGAGGTTTTTGTATATAAGATAACTGCTTATCTCTTGGAGAACTGAGGTGCACGGCGAGCTGCCTTGAGTCCGTACTTCTTTCTTTCCTTCAGACGAGGATCGCGGGTCAAAAGACCTGCTGCCTTAAGTGCGGGTCTGTACTCTGCGTCTGCTGCAACGAGAGCACGTGCGAGACCGTGGCGAATAGCGCCTGCCTGTCCGGAGATACCGCCGCCGTTTACGGTTGCGATGATATCAAACTTACCCTCGGTTCCGGTTACTCCGAAGGGCTGGTTAACGATGAGCTTCAGGGTCTCGAGACCGAAGTACTCGTCGATGTCACTCTTATTGATGGTGATGGCACCCGTGCCCGGAACGATGCGAACGCGAGCTACAGACTTTTTTCTTCTGCAGGTAACGTAGAAATAGG
>JAFTPJ010000120.1 GCA_017463405.1 Clostridia bacterium | reverse complement strand
TCCTTGATGGTGGAAAGACGGTGCGCAATGACGATACGGGTGCATTTGAGTTTTTCAAGCGACTCGGAAACGATTCTTTGCGTGATGTTATCAAGGGCGCTCGTTGCCTCGTCAAACATCAGTATTCTCGGCTTCGGTGCTATGGCGCGCGCAATCATAAGCCTTTGACGCTGACCGCCCGAGATACCGCCCGATCCCTCGGAGATAATCGTGTGCATTCCCATGGGCATTCTTCTGATATCCTCGGCAATGCCCGACATCTCCGCCGCCGCCCAAGCCTCGTCCATAGAAAGCTGTGGTGCGGAAATCACGATATTGGAATAAATATCACCTTGGAAGAGCTTGCCGTTCTGCATCACCACGCCGATCTTACGGCGCAAAGATTTGAGGTCGATGCCGGAAAGGTCTTTTCCGTCATAGTAAACCGCACCCTTTTGGGGCTTTTCAAAGCCGAGCATAATGCGCATCAAGGTGGACTTACCGCAACCCGTAGAGCCAACGATGGCAACGTACTGACCGGGACGGATCTTTAAGGAAAGATTATCCACAACGTTTGGCATATTCTCGTTATAACGGAAGGACACGTTGTTGAGTTCGATGCCGCCCGAGAGACGCTCAAGGACGAGCTTACCTTCGGAAACCTCGGGAATTGCCTCCATGATCGGCTTTGCCATTTCAATGGTGGGCTTAAACTGTGCTATCGTGCCGGCAATACTTACAACCGACATAAACGCGCCCGACACCATACCGTAGGCAGTATTGAATGCGTAATAATCTGCCACGCTGATGCCGCTCTGCACCGCCATAAAGTACATCAATATCATTCCACCCATGGAAATGATGGCGCTGAACGCACCGCCCACACGGAGGAACATTGGAGGATTGTAGGAAAGCATAAGCTGCTCGGAATAGAGCTTTGACCAACGGGCAAACATTCTCTTTTCTGCGCCCGAGAGCTTGATCTTCTGTACGCCTGTGATCATGGCGTAGCTCATACCGGACTCCTGTGCGGACAGTTACATCCTTTTCTTGGTGTACTTCATCTGCGCAAAGGTTGTGATCAGCGAGAAGCAAATCGTCGCAAGAATGATGCCAAGAGCCGGCACGACGAGTGCTGGAGCGTAAGCAAAGATCTGCGAGATATACATCAGAGAAAATAGTGAGGTAAGTCCCGTGGTAAGCACGGTGGATATGAGCATATTACAAAGGGACTGTATGTACTGCGCACGGGATGAAAGATCGCCCGAAGCGTATTTTTTGAAGAAGTCGGCAGGTAAGGACAGCACGCGCATCATAGTTGCCGCCTGCACCGACAAAGACATTTTGGTATTGATCCGCGCCATCAAGAGAGATTTTACCGATGTGATCAGCATCGTACTGATGCTAACGCTTATCATAAATACCGTAATGCCGATGAGAAGCTGATAGTTTTTGCTGTTTACGACAGTTCCCATCAACAGATTGTTGAGCTTGGGGCCAAGAAGTCCTATGGCTGTGGTTGCCAATGTCGAAAGGGCTATCAGCACGAAATCCGCCATGGAAAGCGTTTCGATTATATACCTCATTAAGGAGCGAAGCGTGAGCTTGCCGAGTGGGAACGGCTTATAAAAGCAGATGCCCTCGTCTTCAAAGAGCGATTCGTTTTTCTTATTCAGCTTCACCCACTTGCCCGTGGGAGCATCGAAATAAACGTAGCCGGATAGCCCTTTGGGGATAAATGCGACCACGCTGCCATCGTCCTTGCGTGTGCCAAGCACAGCACCGATGGCATCCTTGTACCATCCTTTCTCCAAATTCACGTTACGGCGCATAATACCATTGGGACGAAGGAGATATTCAAGACGGTCGTTCAGACCTTTGACAGAATCGGGAACTTCACGGGGCTTTACGTGATAGTATTTGAGGATTTCTTCGATTGCGCCCTGTGCCTTTGCCTCGTCGCTGTTAAATGCTGCACTCATCTTTGAGCCAAGCACCGCATCGGCAATGCCTACAAACGCTTCAGAGAACAGATCCTCGTCGTTTTTCTTTCTTTGTTTTATTTGTTCGTCAAACCAACCCATTTGCCGTCCTCCTTTCCGCCTCGGAAATTCGGGCAACGCACGAATTTCGGCACGAACTGAGCTTACTTGAAATCATAGATATTTTCATTGTTCGTGCTACCTCCTTAATCGCTCGTGACGAGCTTCGTATAGAAGCCGCCGAGAGCATAAAGTTCTTCGTGTGTTCCGCGCTCGACCACGTTGCCGTGATCCATTACGATGATCTCGTCGCAGTCACGTATGGTGGAAAGACGGTGAGCAACAACGATGCAGGTAATTCCTCTGTCCTTGATAGATTTGACGACCTCATACTCAGTCTTGGCGTCAAGTGCCGAGGTTGCCTCGTCAAGAATAATGATCGTGGGATCCTGAGCCAACACTCGGGCAATTTCCATTCTCTGACGCTGACCGCCCGAGAAATCCTTACCGCCCTCGGTAAGCTTGTAGTTATAGCCGCCGTCACGCTGCATAATGTCCTCGTGGAGCTGTGCATCACGGGCCGCCATAATCATTTCAAAGTCCTCGATGGAGCTATCCCACATTTTGATGTTGTTGGCAATCGTGTCTTCAAACAGAATAATATCCTGGTCAACGACCGCAAGCGAGCCTGTAAACACACTTCGGTCAATCTTTGTCATTGGTTTGCCGTCAAAGAGGATTTCACCACTCCACGGCTGATAAAGTCCCGAAATGAGCTTCGACAGCGTTGACTTTCCGCATCCCGACGTACCAACGAAAGCAACACGGCTGCCGGGACGCAAGGTAAGGTTGAAGTCACGGATCAGAGGTTCACCAAGACGAGAGTAGCCGAAGGTAACGTTTCTCATTTCCACGTTACCCGAGAGCTTGTCGAACTCCGTATCCTCACCTTCGTCAGATGCCTGCTCACAAAGGACGTCGGTGGGATATTTCATAACGTCCTCGATACGTTCCATCTCGGCACGCATCTCCTGCAAGGTCTGACCTGCGGAAATAAGCTGCCCGGCAGGCGCCATAAACGAACCGAGGAAGCCTTGGAACGCCATCACCATACCAACGGTGAAGCTGCCCTCCATCGTCAGATACACACCGATGATCAGCACGGCGGTGTTTGTCAGCGTAGATACGAGGGACGGAATCATACCGAGATACTGATTGAGCTTGGCAAACTTGACCTTCTGTGTGTTCACGCTTGCCTGATAGCCTGCCCATTTCTCAAAAAAGCCGTTTTCAGCACCGCTTGCCTTAATGGTTTCGATCATTTCGATGCCTGCCACGGTCGCGCCTGCGAGTTTACCCGAGTCACGCATAGAAACACGGGTGATGTTCACACGCTTTTTCGAGATAATGCGGGACATAAACATATTGATGAGTATAGATACGATTCCAACAAGTGTCAGAAGGAGGCTGTATCGGATCATAACCACAAGGTAGAACACCATCATGCACGCCTCGATCACAAGAGGTGCAAAGGTATGCACAAGTGTGGAAGCAACCGATGCGTTAGAGCCCTTGCGCTGTTGAATGTCGCCCGCCATTCTCTGCGAAAAGAATTCCATCGGCATACGAAGCACCTTCCACATAAAGGTGGTGCTACCAACGGCATCGATCTTTGCGCTGATACGCGCTTCAAATATCGCCTCAATGAAGGAAATAATAATCTGTACCGCCGAAAGTGCAGTCAGCGCCCCAATAAACGGCATAAACCAATCGGGGTTCTGTCCTGTGAGCAATCGGTCGATGAAAATTCGTGAAAAAGCAGGGTTGATGATACCGATGAGCGAGGTTATCACGGTGGTGATAATCGTAAACGCCACGGCGACACCTGCGCCACGCATCTTCTCCTTGGCAAAGGCAACCATGCTCTTGGGCTTGCCGCCGGGTTCAAAGGAATCGCCGGGCTCAAACATCAGACAAATGCCCGTAAAGGAATTGTCGAAGGTTTCCATCGGTACGCTATACGTTCCCTTTGCAGGATCGTTCAGCACTGCCTTGTTTCCTTTGAAACCGTCAAGCACCACAAAGTGATTGAAGTTCCAATGGATGATACAGGGGAATTTTCCGTTCTTTTTCAGCTCGTCCGGCTCATAGCGATAGCCCTTTGCGGTAAGACCGTAGCTTCGTGCCGCTTTGAGTACGTTTTTGGCGTTAGAGCCGTCACGTGATACGCCGCAATCCGCGCGTACCTGCTCAAGCGGTATCCATTTTCCGTAATACGCCAAGATCATTGTAAGCGATGCCGCACCACATTCAAGTGCCTCCATCTGCATCACGACAGGAACCTTGGCAACACCCTTGGTGATGGGTGTTTTAATTTTGTCTTTGGTCTTTCCCATATTCTTCACCTCAGTTTAGAATAAAGGAAATGGGAGAGATGCGTTCTATTACGATCTCGGCCTTATGTACGCCGTCGGCAAGGTCGCCATTCACATTTACGGCATATACCCATTCGCCTGCGGTAAGTCCGCTTGCGTGAACAGCGTATTCGGACATTGTATCGTCCACACGCTTCGGTTCTGCGGAAATCTCGCTTACCGTGTATTCTTTATCGTCCACACGAAC
>JAFTPJ010000119.1 GCA_017463405.1 Clostridia bacterium | reverse complement strand
GTTATCTCAACACTCCCGACGCAAAGGAGCTCGCTCTGCATTGCATGGAGAATATAGACACCGAATTTGTAAAAAAGGTTAAAGTCGGCGACGTTATGGTCGCAGGCTGGAACTTCGGTTGCGGTTCATCCCGTGAGCACGCGCCACTCGTCATTAAGACCTGCGGTACGGGGTGCGTGATTGCAAAGAGCTTTGCGAGAATATTTTACCGCAACGCCATCAATATAGGCCTACCGATTCTTGAATGTGAAGAAGCGGCAGAGGAAATCAGCGCAAATGATGAGGTCAAGGTGGATTTTGACACGGGCGTCATTACCAACGTAACTACGGGCAAGACCTATGCGGCACAGCCTTTCCCGCCGTTCATTCAGAATATCATCAAATGCGGCGGACTTCTCAAATCCTTGAAGGAGGGCGAAGCGAATGGTTAAAAATATTGCAGTTATTCGTGGCGACGGCATCGGCCCCGAAATCGTAGAGCAAGCGCTTCGTGTGCTTGACAGGGTGGCCGAGCTTTACGGACACACATTCAATTACACCGACGTGGATATGGGCGGCTGCGCTATCGACAAATACGGCGATCCGCTTCCCGAGCACGAGCTTCAAAAGTGTGTAAACTCCGATAGTGTTTTACTTGGCGCAGTTGGCGGCAACAAGTGGAACGACGTTCCCGGACACATGCGCCCCGAAAAGGGACTTCTTCGCCTTCGCGCGGGAATGGGTGTTTACTCCAACAACCGCCCCGCAAAGATCTGGAAACAGCTCAGCAGTGCTTCTCCGTTGAAAAAAGAAATTGTTGATAAAGGCATTGACTTTATTATCGTTCGCGAGCTGATCGGAGGTATTTACTTCGGCGAACACAAAACCGAGGGCGATGTTGCCACCGACGTTTTGACATACAGTGAATCCGAGATCGAACGAATCGGAAGGATCGGATTTGAAACGGCGCAAAAGAGAAACAAAAAGCTTTGTTCGGTCGAAAAATCCAACGTACTCGACAGCAGCCGCCTTTGGAAAAAGGTGATGCACCGACTTGCAGAGGAATATCCCGACGTAGAGCTTTCGGATATGCTCGTTGATAACTGCGCGATGCAGATCGTCAAGAACCCCGCGCAGTTTGACGTGATCGTAACCGAGAATATGTTTGGCGACATTCTTTCCGATGAAGCCTCGATGATCACAGGCTCTATCGGTATGATTCCGTCCTCAAGCCTTGGCTCAACCACCTGCGGACTATACGAGCCCATTCACGGCTCTGCTCCCGACATTGCGGGTAAGGACGTTGCCAATCCCATTGGAACAATTCTTTCCGCCGCTATGATGCTTCGCTTCAGCTTTGATATGTCGAAGGAAGCTGAAACAATAGAAAACGCCGTTTCCGCATATCTTGATGCAGGCTATCGCACAGCCGATATTATGAGCGAGGGAGGAAAACTCGTTGGTTGTAAGCGATGCGGCGAGCTGATTATAGAAAAATTAAGAAAGGGGTGAGGAATATGCTTCTTTCAGGATCAGATATCCTCGTAAAAACATTAATTGAACAGGGCTGTGAAACCGTTTTCGGGTATCCCGGAGGTCAGATCTTAAACGTCTACGACAGCCTTTATAAATACCAAAATGAAATCAATCACGTTCTCTGTGCCCACGAGCAGGGCGCAACACACGCGGCAGACGGTTATGCGCGTACCACGGGAAAGGTCGGCGTGGTCATTTCCACCTCCGGACCCGGTGCTACCAATCTTGTTACCGGTATTGCCACCGCATACCTTGACTCCATTCCGATGGTTGCCATTTGCGGTAACGTACCCACCACGCAGATCGGTACGGACAGCTTTCAGGAGATCGATATTACGGGCGTGACGCTTCCCATCACCAAGCATAATTACTTTGTCGCGAGCGTAGAGGATTTAGCAGAAACGCTTCGCGAGGCATTCAGGCTTGCCAAATCGGGCAGACCCGGACCTGTGCTGATCGACGTTCCCAAGGACGTGCAGATCGCAAAATGCGAGTATAAAGCCGAGGCTTCCGTGGAAAAAGACGAGCCCTTCGCCGCGAAGGACGTGCGTGTCAAAGAAGCGGCAGAGATCGTCAATTCCGCCAAACGCCCCTTTATCTACTTTGGTGGCGGTGTGATCACATCGGGCGCGCAGGATGAGGTTTTAGCTCTTGCCGAGAAGATCGATGCGCCTATCGGGTGCTCTTTAATGGGGCTTTCGGCAATTCCAACCGATCATCCGAGATTTCTCGGTATGCAGGGTATGCACGGACACTTTGCCTCGTCAATGTCGATGCACAATGCCGATGTGATCCTATCCCTCGGTGTTCGTTTCAACGACCGAGTTACAGGAAACCGCACGAAATTTGCTACGGGTGCGAAGATCGTTCACATAGACGTGGACGGCTCGGAGCTGAATAAAACGGTAAACTCCGTGTGCGGTCTGCGCGGGGACGTAAAGCTTACCTTGCAAAAGCTTCTGCCTCTTTTGAACGGGGGCGCAAAGCCCGATTGGATGGCAAAAGTCAACGCCTTCCGTGAGGAAGAAGAAGGTTATCTCGACAACCGCGAGGGGCTCACACCTCGTAGAGCAATCTTGACCGTAAACAAGCATCTTGGAGAAAACACAGCGGTATGCACCGATGTCGGTCAGCATCAGATGTGGTCGGCACAAAATCTCAACTTCAAAACCGCAAGACGCTTCGCATCCAGCGGCGGTCTTGGAACGATGGGCTACGGCTTCGGCGCGGCGATCGGTGCGGCGTACGGCACAGGTGAGAGAAGCGTGCTCATCACGGGTGACGGCAGCTTCGGTATGAATCTGAACGAGCTTGCAACCGCTGTTCGCTACGGTGTTCCCGTGGTGGTCATCATTATGAACAACGGTGTTCTCGGAATGGTTCGCCAATGGCAAACGCTCTTTTATGACAAGCACTACTCCAATTCGGTATTGGAGAGAAAGACCGATTTTGCCGCATTCGCCAAATCCTTTGGAGCAGACGGTGAAGCAGTAAGCACTCCCGAAGAATTGGACGCGGCACTCTCGCGTGCCTTTGCATACGAAGGCCCATACATCATCGATTGCAAGATTGACAAGGACGAATTTGTTCTCCCCATGCTCCCGCCCGGCGGCAGTATGGACGATATCATCACGAAATTGGAGGTGGAATTATGAACCGATATACGTTAGCGGTACTCGTCCGTAACCAGTTCGGTGTGCTGAACCGTCTCACAAGTATGTTCCGCCGCAGGCAATTCAACATCAGCTCAATCACGGCAAGCGAAACCGAATCGGGAGAATATTCCCGCATCACCTTCAGCTTCGACGGCGAGGAAAACGGCAAGGTACAGCTTGTCAATCAGCTTTATAAATTGCCCGACGTTTGCTCCATCAAGGAACTGACGGCAAACAATTCACTAAGCTGTGAACTGATGCTTATTAAGCTCAAAAACGATCCCGCTACCCGTGATGAAATTCACGCGGCGGCAGAGGCATTCAAAGCCGAAACCATTGATTACACCAAGGATTCCATCGTCCTTCGAGTCATCGGCAACAGCACAAAGATGGACGATTTCATATCACTGATGCGGGATCACACCATTCTTGAGATCTGCCGTACAGGAACGGCATCTATTGAAAAAGGCAGCGCAACGCTCCGTCAAAATTTGAATTTGTAATAATGTAATAATATGAAAAGAGGTAAATAAAAATGGCAAACAGAATTTTCTATCAGTAGGATTGCGATCTTCAGAAACTGAACGGCAAGACCGTTGCGATCATCGGTTACGGCTCACAGGGACACGCCCACGCGCTCAACTTGAAGGACAGCGGTGTAAACGTAGTCGTCGGTCTTTACGAGGGCTCAAAAAGCTGGGAAAAG
>JAFTPJ010000118.1 GCA_017463405.1 Clostridia bacterium | reverse complement strand
GCTAAAATCAGGAAGCTGACGGAAGAAAAGCTCATCAGCCAAATCAGATAAAACCTTGCGGGCTCGACTCTGGTGATCAGAATCAGCAAGACGGCAACAACAAAAATCTCAATATTGACAAGGAAGATACGACCGATAAAAAACAGCGGTGTTTGTATACGCATCGGAAGATATACGTTGTGATAATTATAGAGCATCGATGCCGCAATACAAAATGCAACGATGATCAGAAACATGAGTGCGGGCTCGATTGCGGGCAGGAACCATCTGATGACGATTGCAGACACATATGCAATGGTAAAGTTCAGCAAAAAATCCAAAATAATGTCCAGGCTTTTCAGGACACCGTGCGTATCGCTGTCAAAATGCATTTTCATTTCAACGTCTCCTTTCCGTAAATCATTATCTTATATTATTTTATATTATCTTATATTTTACCACACTTTCAACGGAATTGCAACACCCTTGCAAGAAAAAGCTGAAAATTCGACATTGATGAATCTATTTTCTCGATAGGGACACGGCGTAAGGCGCTTTATCCCTGCCAAAATCACAATCCCTGCGGTCATCATTGAGCAAACTTGCAAGCAATTTACGCCGAATCTTTTTTCATCCGAAACAAAAAATCCGATCGGATTTGTCACACAACAAGACGTTGCACGACTGTCCGGTCGGACTTTTTGATAGAATGTTACAGTCAGGATTCCTCAAACTCGATCTTCAGCTGTGAGGAGAGCTCCTTGCGGTGCTTGTCCATCAGAGTCTGAATCCGCTTGACGGGATTGAGCAGCGTGCTGATGGTTGCATCGTTGTTGAGCGTATCAATCAGATATGCCACATATTTGCACATGTTGACCTCAACATACCAAGGCTTGGTTGCAAGCTCGGGGCGGCGGTAAACGAGATTTGTCGTGAACACACGGTCAAATACGCCCTCCTTTGCACTCTGGTCAAACTTGTCAAAGCCCTCGGTAAACAGACCGAAGGTTGCAAAGCAGAATACGCGGTTTGCACCCTTTTCCTTGAGCTGCTTGCAAACGTCCAGCATCGACTCGCCGGAAGCAATCATATCGTCCACAACGATAACGTCCTTGCCGTGAAGATCCTGACCGAGATACTCATGCGCCTCGATCGGATTACGTCCATTGACAACCACAGAGTAGTTTCTTCTCTTGTAGAACATACCGATATCCAGTCCAAGAACCGAGCTGTAGTACATGCAACGGGACATTGCACCCTCATCGGGAGAAATGATGACCATATGATCCTTGTCAATCTGTACGTCCGGTACGGCACGGATGAGAGCCTTGATCATCTGATATGCGGGACGGACGTTGTCAAAGCCGGACAGCGGAATCGCATTGTTGATACGGGAATCGTGGGCATCAAAGGTCAGGATATTGGAAACCCCCATTCCTACCAGCTCCTGTAGCATCAGCGCACAGTCGAGCGATTCACGGCTGGATCTCTTGTGCTGTCTGCCCTCGTAAAGCATCGGCATAATCACGGTCAGACGTCTCGCCTTACCCTCCATTGCCGCAATGATGCGCTTAAGATCCGCATAGTGGTCATCCGGACTCATCGGTACGGTCATGCCGTACATTTTGTAGGTAACGCCGTAATTGAACGTATCGCAAATGATGTAAACGTCCTTTCCACGCATAGATTCGTGGATGATGCCCTTCGCCTCGCCGGATCCGAATCTGGGGCAATCGGCATCAACCAAAAAGCTACGGTCGTTGATCCCGTGACGACGCCAATCCTTCAAATAATAGTCTACCTGTTCTGCGAATGCCTCACATCCCTTCATACCGATGACGGCAAGTTCTCCGAATTGATTGTCCTTCATAATAAAGCCTCCGTTTTTTATTTTTACAGTTATATCCCCAATTCACAGGACCCGCGTCCTGTGCTGACAGGTCATTTTTCGTCAGTTGAGTGCCAAAAATTTTGCATAAGCCTCATCCCAAGCGGCACGCTCGGCGGTGGGCTCGTAGTATTTGCGGTCGAAGGATGCCGCAACGATGCGACGCGCCTCCTTGAGGTTCTTTGCCTCACCCACAGCCATCATCTGCATCATCAAGTTACCGATGGCAGTTGCCTCTTCGGGACCTGCGGACACGGGCATACCGGTTGCGTCGGCGGTCATCTGGGAGAGGAAGCCGTCCTTGGTACCGCCGCCGACCACGTATATGACATTGGCATGCAAGTCCGTCAGCTCGTTGATCGACTCGGCTGTGTAACGATATTTGAGCGCCAGACTTTCATAGATACAGCGAACAACCTCACCCACGCTTTCGGGAACGTGCTGTCCCGTACGGCGGCAGAACGCGCGGATGCGTTCTGGGAGATTACCGGGCGTTGCAAAGGAGGGATCATCGGGATTGATGAAGCACTGCAAGGGCTTGCATTCGCGCGCAAACGCCTCAAGCTGTGCAAAGCTGTACTCCTGTCCTTCCCGTCTCCACTGGCGTCTGGACTCCTGAATGAGCCACAGTCCCATGATGTTTTTGAGGAAGCGGATGGTACCACAGGCGCCACCCTCGTTGGTGAAATCGTATTTTGCGGTGGCACCGTTGATCATGGGAACCTTCAGCTCGGTGCCCATGAGCGACCACGTGCCGCTGCTGATAAAGAGGAAATCGTCCTCCTGCGTGGGAACGGCGATGACCGCGCTGGCGGTATCGTGAGAGGCGATATTCAGCACCTGCGCGTCGGTCTTTCCCGTTTCCTCCAGCACCTGCGGCAACAACCTTCCGACCTTGGTGCCGGGCTGAACGATGCTTCCGAACAGGCGGCGCGGAATACCGACCTTATCGATCATATCAAACGCATAGTCGCGCTGTTTTGCATCCAGCAAAGCACCCGTGGACAGAATGGTGTATTCGTTTGCCATATTTCCTGTGAGGAAATAGTTAAGCAGGTCGGGAATGTTGAGCATCCGATCGGCGCGTGCGACCATCTCGGGATCATCCCGAAGATCGGCGGCAAGCTGAAAGATCGTGTTGAAGTTCATGCACTGGATGCCTGTGACGGCGTACAGCTCGCTTTGCGTAAAAAAGCGACCGATATACGGCACGATACCATCGGTACGGGTGTCCCGATAGTGAACGGGGTTTGCAAGCATTCTGCCGTTTTGATCCAGCAGTGCATAATCTACGCCCCACGTGTCGATACCGATCGAACGAATGTCGTCCTTCTCCAGTACGGTTTTTGTGATGGATTGCTTAATCTCGTGAAAGATACGCAAAATATCCCAATGCATTCTGCCATTGACAATGACAGGATCATTGGAAAAACGGTGATTTTCTTTCAAAGAAAGCGTTTCGCCGTCAAAGGAGCCGACGATACCGCGACCGCTGGACGCACCGAGATCGATCGCGAGCATTTTCTTCTCTGCCATGGTTACCTCCGAGGTAAGAAATTGGAAAACTCTTCAATAGCATATTCATTATAACATAAAACCTTTCCAAGTGTATGAATTTTTTGTGAATGAACCGATTTTATTCTACATAAAAAACACCAAAAAAAACGTTCAAAATTCACTTTTCAAACAATTCCAAATATTTTATAAGGATTTTTCAAAAACCTCTTGCATTTTGCAAAAAAATATGATATAATATTTGCGTTCGCTTGATGCGGATGCTAATTGAATACGGAGGTGTATCGAAGTGGTCATAACGGTCTCGACTCGAAATCGAGTGACGAGTAAAATCGTCCGTGGGTTCGAATCCCACCGCCTCCGCCAAACAAATATCTCCCACCCATTTGGGTGGGAGATATTTGTTTCGTCGAACAGCGCGATGAAGAACCCTGCGAAAATGCGCTCGTGCATTTTTCGCCAAAACGCGCGCTTCATACACACTTCCCCTTTTTGCTGTCTGCGCGCGTTTGGGTTCTGAATCCCACTTTAATATAAAATATCCTTGCCAAAGCAAGGGCACCATCCAACTTCAATTTAAAATCATTTATATTGTTCTAAAAAAACTGTTTTGAAAATAGCCAAAAGACCTTCATCATCGAGATTAAGCTGATGCAAATAGGATACTTTATACATCTCCCAATCTCCCAACAATGCTACCAATAGTATATCATAATTTTTTGTTCTGTCAACAAAAAAATACAATTTACTTCAAAAAATATTTAGTGAAAAGAAAAAACCTTTCATTCATATAATTATGAATACCTATTAAAAATTACGAATTTATTTCGTAATTGCCTCCCTTGACATCGCGCGAAAAGTATGCTATAATGCAACCGTAAGCACTGACAGCGTCATTCGGCTACATTACTTTAACGGAGGATGTTTTCTATGGAAACCTTAAAATTCGACTTTTCCAAAAAGCTTGGAAAATTCAAGTTGCTCAACGCGACCAACGGTGGTCCTTGGCACAAACGCCACGTTGTTGACCAGGTGCGCTCAAATTTCGAAAATTACAAGGCGGCGCGCATTCCCTACTCCCGCAACCACGATTCCGCTGTTCACGGCATTTACGGAGGACCGTACAGCCACGATATCAGCAATATCTTCCCACGCTTTGAGGCGGACGTCAACGATCCCGCCTCCTACGATTTCGCGTGCACCGATGAGGCGATCCTCTGCTGTCTGGATGCCGGCACCGAGACGTTTTTCCGTCTTGGTCAGACCATTGAGCACCAAATCAAAAAGCATCACACGCTCCCGCCCGCTGATTTCCAGAAGTGGGCAGAGATCTGCGAGCACATCATCCGTCACTACAACGAGGGCTGGGCGGACGGATTGCATCTGAACATTCAGTACTGGGAAATCTGGAACGAGCCGGATCTTGATCCCGACGATTCCACCAACAAACGCACGTGGGGCGGCACGAAGGCGCAGTTTTTCGATATGTACGAAATCGCCGCAAAGCACCTCAAATCAAAGTTCCCCCATTTGAAGATCGGCGGTCCCGCGCTTGCCGGTAATATGGAATGGGGCGAGGATTTCCTGCGCGAAATGCAACGTCGCGAGGTTCCGATGGATTTCTTCTCCTGGCACATCTATGCGGTCGATCCCGAGCACGTCGTGCGCAGAGCCGCAACAGCACAGCGCCTGATGGAGAAATACGGCTACGGTGACGCGGAAAATATTCTCAACGAGTGGAACTACGTCAAGGGCTGGACCGATGAATTCCAGTACTCGGTCAATATGATTCACGGGCTTAAGAATGCCGCCTTCATTCTCTCGACCATGGCGCTCGCCCAGCGCTCCCCCATTGATATGCTGATGTACTACGATACGCGTCCGTCGGCGTTCAACGGCGTTTTCGATTATTACTCCTATGAGCCGCTCAAGGGCTACTACCCGATGAAGTGGTACGGCATGTTCTACGACATGGAGGCAGAGATCAGAAGCGAAGCGGATCTCGACAATATCTACTCCCTCTGCGGCACCGACAAGGACGGCAAGGTGCTTTGCATGCTGACCTATTATTCGGAAAATGACAATGCTCCTGTGAAGGAGTTCACCGTTGATTTCAGTAAGTCCGGCAAATACGAGGTCTATCTCGTGGATAAGGACAATGACGAGACGCTGATCGCCACGACCGATGTGCCGACCTTGAAGCTTTCGGTACATTCCTGCGTGCTGATCAAGGAAATCTGATCAAATATATTCGCCCCTCATTTTGAGGGGCAAATGTGAGTGTAGACCAAAGGTACGTTATCTGTTAGATTGCATAATATTTTTATTCCGCTTTTTCTTTTGGCGAAACAGGCGCAAAATGAAAAAAGGCTCGCAAGCTCGCCGCAAATCGCTACGCGAGTTTGCGCTGGCAAAAAGAAAAGCGCCGAAAAATAGAGAATTTCGCCGTCTGCGGACGGCGAGGAGACATACGCAGCCTCCACCGCGCCGCCTTTTGAAAAAGGCGGGCGAAAACTTTTTATCAAACTGACGAAAGTCGGTAGTTTTGTCTACGGTCTGTTTTGCCCCTCATTTTGAGGGGCAAATGCAATTTTTTTATTGAAAGGCTTTTTTATGAAAATCAAAAAATCATCCGAGCTGCTCTGGCTTCTCGGAATCGTATTCGTGGCACTCGGTGTTGCCATTTGCAGCAAGGCAGACCTCGGTGTCTCTATGATCGCCGCGCCCGCATTCGTAGTCTTTGAGGCAATCGCGCCCATCTGGAGCGGCTTCAGTGTCGGCATGACCGAGTACATCATCCAAGGACTCATGCTGATCCTCCTCTGCCTCATTGTCCGTCGCTTCAACTGGCGCTATTTGCTCGCCTTTGCGGTCGCCGTGCTGTACGGATACACGCTGAATCTGTTTTTACGGTTGTTGGGCGACTTTACCGTTAGCGAAGTATGGTTGCGTTGGGTGATGCTGATTGTGGGAGATGTCATCACGGCGTTCGGCGTCGCGTGCTTTTTCCGCACGTATCTGCCTCTGACGGTTTACGAACTGTTTGTCGCCGAGCTTGCCGCGCGCTTTCATCTCAACATCAACAAAACAAAATGGGGATTTGACATCTCCCTTTTGGCGATCTCCATTACACTCGCACTGACCTTGTGCGGCGATGTAAGCACATTTGATTGGTCGACGATCGGATACACCGCATTCCACAGCATCGGCTTGGGGACACTGGTTACAACTGCGATCAATTCCCCACTCATCGCGCTGATGGGACGACTGTTGGATCGTGTATTTGATGCAACGCCGCGCTTTCCTTCTGTAGAGCGTGTACTGCGCCGTAACTGATGAGGAGAATGCGCAATGGGTAAATTTGACGGACTTCTGATTTGTTCCGATCTTGACGGAACGCTTTTGCGCAATGACAAAAGCGTTTCGGAGGAAAATCTCAACGCAATCGAGCATTTCGAGCGCGAGGGCGGACTTTTTACCTTTATTACGGGACGGATGCCCTTTTTCGTCGAGGATATTTACAACACTGTCCGCCCGAATGCGCCCATCGGTTGCATCAACGGCGGCGGTATTTACGACTACCGCAAGCAAAAATATCTTTGGACGCGTGAGCTTGCACGGGATGCGCTGGCGTTGGTGGAATATGCCGACCGAAGCATCCCGGGGCTCGGCATTCAGGTCAACACTTTTGACAAAATCTATTTCAGCCGCGAGAACGAGGCGATGGTATACTTCCGCGAAGCAACCGGTATGCCGAACCTGGTGGCGCACTATTGGGACGTACACGAGCCGATTGCCAAGATCGTCTTCGGCGACACGCGCGAGGATGCCATTTTGGAATTACAAGCACTGTTAAACAACCATCCCCTCGCATATCGGTTTGATTTCATCCGATCCGAAAAAATGCTGTATGAGATCCTCCCCAAGGGTGTCAGCAAAGGTAGTGTACTTCTCAAAATGGCGGAGCTGCTTGGGATTGATCCTCGATGCACCATCGGAATCGGCGACTACAACAACGACATCGAGCTGCTACGAGTGGCGGGGCTTGGCGTGGCGGTAGCGAATGCACGCCCCGAGGTCAAAGCAATCGCCGACCACGTCACAGTCAGCAATGAGAGCCACGCAATCGCAAGAATCATTATGAACCTTGAAAACGGAGATTTTCCGCTTTGATACTATAATTCAAGAAAAGCCGAATGCGAAAACGCATTCGGCTCTTCTGTTTCTATATGATGATTACTTGCTGTACTTTGCAATGACTGCCTTTACGCCATCAATGACCTTTTCGATATGGCACTTCTCCCACGAGGGATGCAGGAAGAGCGATACCGTCTGGTCACGCAAGGACCTTGCGACGGGACATACAACCTTGGAATAGTCGACCGAGTTGGGATCGGTGTACTCCTTGGACTTGAACGGGAACTTCGCATCACCGAAGCCGATTCCCTCCTGGTATGCCTGCTCCAGATAGCTTTCGGGCCACAGAATGCCGCTGCAAGGAATCCCCATACCGATCAATTCCTTGATGAAATCCTTTGCGGGAATGCTGACCACGTCAAGATCAATCAGAATCGGATACCACCAGTAGGAGTTACGACGCTCCTCGGTATTCAGCGGAATCGCCTTGATTCCCTTCAACCCCGTAAACGCCTTGTCGTACATTGCGGCATACTCGAAGCGACGCTTCAGGTTCCAGGAATCAAAGCGGCGCAACTCGCAAAGTCCGATCATCGACTGCATCTCGGTCATACGGTAGTTGAAGCCGACGCGACGGTGGATGTAAGGCAGCTTTTCCTCAAGCGCCAGCATATTCATACGGGTACGAACGTCGTAGCCGTGATCGCGGAAGGAGCGACACTCCCAGCCGAGATCCTCGTTGTTGGTGATAACCATACCGCCCTCACCGCCGGTGGTAAAGTGCTTGGACTGGCAGAAGGAATAGCATCCCACGTCACCGACAAGGCCTACCATCGTATCCTTGTATTTACCGCCGATGCACTGTGCGCAGTCCTCAACTACGTACAGATTGTGTTTCTTTGCAATCTCCATGATCGCGCCCATGTCTGCAACAACACCGTAAAGATGAACGACGACGATCGCCTTCGTTCTCTCGGTAATCAGCGCCTCGATACATTTGGGATCGAGTGTATGATCCTCGGTGACGTCACCGAACACCGGAATCGCACCTGCCTGCACAACCGAGAACGAGGATGCGATAAAGGTATACGAGGGCACGATCACCTCATCGCCGGGTCCGACGCCGAGGGATGCGAGCGCGATGTGAAGCGCCGCCGTACCGTTGGTACAGGACACGGCAACCTTCGCACCCGTCCACTTCGCAAACGCCTCCTCAAACTCCATACCAACCTTACCCGTCCAATAATTGACCTTACCGGACTTCAGAATCTTGGCAACCTCATCGGGCACCTCGGGTGCAAACTGCGGCCACCCCGGAAAGCCGATCTCCTCGACACCGGAGCCGTTCATTACAAGATCTTGATTTTTGTTTTCCATGATTTTTCTACCTATACCAATATTATTTACCCGCCTGCATCTCTGCAACAGCGTCAAGAACAGCGTCAGCCATATACTTCAGCTGCTCGTCGGAAAGTCCGTACAGAGGAAGGTGTGTAAATCTCTTATAGAATACCTCCTCGCAATTCGGACAGGTCTTTGCGATCTCGTCGGAATCGTAGCCCATATCCTGCACGATCTTGAAGCGATAGAGCGGTCCGAAGTGCGCGATCTGCGTCACACCTCTTGCCTCCAACTTTTTCTTGAGCTGTTGAATGTCGCCGCCGGCCTTTGCAGGATCGATCTGCAACAGATACATGTGATACGTCGGCTTGATGTCCTCGCTGTCAAGCAGCTGCGGGATGATCGCATCATTCTCTGCAAATCTCCGAGTCAGATATTCTGCTGCCGCGCGTCTTGTTGCAATGATCTCCTCGTTACGTGCAACTTGCAGCTTGAGTCCCAGCCCCTGAATCTCGGTTGTGGAGGAGTTTCCGGGAACAAAAGGATGCTCCTTACCGGGAATGGGCGTGATATTGTAGAGCCAATCCTTGATCGGACAAGTGAAATCCAAGCCAAGGAAGCGCGCTCTCTTCATGTGAGGCGTGTAGCCGGGAATGGAGGTGCAAAGGATGCCGCCCTCGCCAAAGGAGGTGATGTTCTTGACCTCGTGCATCGAATACGCACCGAAATCACCGATCGTACCGACCATCTTACCCTTGTACATTGCACCGAATGCATGCGCCGCATCCTCAAGCACGACGATGTTATACTTCTTTGCAAGCGCCAGAATGGGATCGAGATCCACGGGATATCCGCCG
>JAFTPJ010000117.1 GCA_017463405.1 Clostridia bacterium | reverse complement strand
TTTATATGTTATACTAATATCATAAATCAATCTTTCCAGGAAAGGAAAAAGCATTATGAATCTGGTATTTGCAGGCTATAAGCACCGTCACACGGGGGCGATTTATTCAGAAGCAATGAAGACCCAGGGCATCACTGTACTGGGGGCATGGGAGGATACCGCCGAAGGACGCGCCATGGCGGACGGACTCGGTCTTACGTTCAACTACCCCACCTTCGAAGACGTGCTGAAGGATGAACGCGTGGATGCGATTTGCCTTGGCGGATGCTACGGAGAGCGCGGCGCGGAAGCAATCGCGGCACTCAAGGCGGGCAAGCACGTCTATGCAGACAAGCCCGTTTGCACAAGTCTTGCGGAGCTCGGCGAAATCGATCGCCTTGCGTGTGAGAAGAATCTCAAGGTCGGCTGTTACCTCACGATGCGCTTCTCCGCCGGCATCCGCAACATCCGCGAGATGATCGCCGACGGCACACTCGGCGAAATCGGAGCAATTAACGTCACGGGACAGCATCCGCTTCAGTACGGAACGCGTCCGATGTGGTACTTTGAGTCCGGCAAGCACGGCGGGACCATCAACGACATTGCAATCCACGCAGTCGACCTTGTTCGCTTCGTCACGGGTTACGGACTCAAAAACGTCACTGCCGCGCGCACGTGGAATCATTTTGCCACCGCCGTTCCCTCCTTCCGCGATTGCGGACAATTCATGGTTGAGTTGGAAAACGGCGCGGGCTTTACCGCCGATGTTTCCTACGCTGCCCCCACCTCTTGCGGCTTTTCGCTGGAGACCTACTGGCGCATGACCTTCTGGGGCACAAAGGGCGTCGCAGAGTACAAGCTCAAGGGCGCGGGCAAGGCAGGCATTGACGCCGACGATGCGGCTCTTCTTCAGGTCGCGCTTGCGGGCAGCGACGGCTTTAAACCCGTGGAAAAGATCGCCTACCCCGTCACGGGTCTTGGTGAATTTCTCAAGGAAATTAACGGAGAAAGCAGTCTGCTCATCGACACCGCCGAGGTCATCCGCACCTCGCGTGAGGTACTCACCATTCAGGCAGCCGCTGACATAAAAAATGCATAAATATCGGAGAAATTTGACATGAACAATAAAATCATCATGCACATCAACTACGCCGAAACCGGATTTGGCAGCTTCGGCAAAAAAACGATTGATGACATCTGCCGATTTGCCGCAGAAACCGGATTTGACGGCGTTGAATTCCGCGGTGCGCTCCCGAAGGAGCTTGAAAATCTGTCCTTCCGCGAGTATGCCGAGCAAATCGCGGCGGGAAAGAAAAAATACGGTCTTTCCGACATTCTTTTCGGCTTCGGCGTCAGAGACTGTTTAAACGCCGACCGAGATGTACGCGAGAACGATATTGCGGCAACAATCGAAAAGGCAAAGATCGCACGTGAGGTCTGCGGGAGTGAGATCTGCAACACCTATTCCGCATGGATCACATCTCTCATCCCCACCACACCGAAGCCCGGCTACGAGTTTCACGGAAGCGCAGCTTCCACACCCGCGCAATGGGAAATGATCGCAGATGCCTATCGACGCATCGCTGCAGAGCTTGAGAAGATCGGTCTGCGCTTTGCGTTTGAAACACACATGAATTACGTTCACGACCTGCCCGCGCAGGCGAAAAAGCTGGTCGACATGATCGACAGTCCCATGGTCGGCATCAACATGGACTACGGTAACACGTTCCTGTTCCCCGTTCGTCCTACCGTCGAGGAGGCGATCGATCTTTACGGCGACAAGCTTTTCTATGCCCATCTGAAAAATTACATCACCGTCCCCGGTGCGTCCAAAAAAATGCCAACTTCTCTTTGCGGTGGTGAAATCAACCACCGTGCGTATCTCGAAAAGCTGCGCGACGTTGGATTTTCGGGTCCCATCGGCATTGAAGCGCCCCGCCCGGGTGACCGCCTCTGGTTTGCAAAGTGCGATCTGCAATATACAAAACAACTGATGTCGGAGATTTAACACTATGGTACATAAGTTTACAAACGGTAAAATCATTCTCGGCAACACAATTGCCGAGGGGTTCTCGCTTTACACCGACGGTGAGCGTATCCGTGCGATCACACGTGCGGAACACCCCTATGACATTCTGCATGACGTCGGCGGTGCGTATATTTCTCCCGGATTTATCGATATTCACGTCCATGGCGGTGGCGGCAAAATCTTTACAACGAAGGATCCGGAGGATTTCTTCTTCATTTCCGAGCTCCACGCAAAGCACGGAACCACCACCATGCTCCCCACGGCAAGTGCCGCAACGACGCAGGAATACATCGATATGTTTGAGGCGTTCCGTCGCGTCAAGACGATGCCCAATCCTCACGGTGCATACATGCCCGCCATCCACATGGAGGCGCCTTACTTCGCACCGTCTCAGGTCGGCGCACAAGGACCTCTGATTCGTAATTTCGATCCCACGGAATACAATATGCTGATCGAGCGTTACGGCGACCTGATCTGCCGCTGGAGCGCAGCTCCCGAGCTTGACGGCGCGAAAGATTTTGCGAGAGCCTGTCGGGACGCGGGAATCCGTCTCTCCATCGGACACTCGGATGCAGAATACGATTGCGTGATGGAAATGTTCGACGAGGGCTTCCAATGCGTGACGCATCTGTATTCCTGTACCAGCACCGTGCATCGCAAAAACGCATTCCGTTATGCCGGAATCGTGGAGGCAGCATATATGATCGACGGCATGGACGTGGAGCTGATTGCCGACGGAAAGCATCTGCCTGCATCTCTTCTGCAATTTGCCGTCAAACACAAGGGCATCGACCGCATCTGCATCGTCACCGACGCAACGCGCGGCGGATGTCTGCCGGACGGAGCGGAGAAAATGTTTGACAATCCCGGATTTATCATCGAGGACGGTGTCGCAAAGCTTCCCGATCGCAGTGCATTCGCCGGAAGTGTCTGCACGACGAACCGCCTGGTACGGAATATGCGCGACATGGCAGGCGTATCCCTTACCGACGCCGTGCGTATGGCCACGGCAAATCCCGCACGTGTGGCGGGAATTTCCGATCGCGGCGTGCTCCGTGAGGGTGCTTATGCCGACGTTGTGGTATTTGACGAGGACATCGACGTCAGCCTGACCATGGTCAACGGTTGCGTAGTATTTGAGGAATAAACTTCTTACAGAACGGAATTTGATTATGAAAAACAGCATCATTATGCACATCAATTATATGGAGGTCTCGGGCGGAAGCTTCGGAAAGCGCTCGATCGACGACGTGTGTCGCTATGCCGCAGAGCTTGGCTACAACGGCATTGAGTTTCGCGGTGAAGCACCGAAGGATCTGGGCATCTCCTTCCGTGAGTACGCCGAGCAGATCGCCGCAGGCAAGAAAAATCACGGCTTGACCGATATTTTGTTCAGCTTTGACGTCAGAGATTGCGCCAACCCCGACAAGAGCGCGCGCGACGCAATCATCGCGAAAACGCTGGAAAAAACAAAAATTGCGCGTGAGGTTTGCGACACCAAGGTCTGTAACACCTCCTGCAACTGGATCTCCTCCCCCGTCCCCGGCGTTCCCGGTGACAGCTATCACTTCCACGGCAGTATCGTCGCAAAGGACAAGGATTGGGAGCTGACTACAGACACCTACCAAAAGATCGGCGTAGAGCTGGAGACGATCGGGCTTAAGCTTGCGTTTGAAACACACATGGGCTACATCCACGATCTCCCCGCCACCGCAAGACGGCTGGTTGATCTGATCGACAACCCCATGGTCGGTATTAACCTCGACTACGGCAACACGGTCTACTTCCCCGTGCGACCCTCCTTGGAGGAGGCGATCGATCAGTGCAGTGACAAGCTGTTCCATTTGCATCTGAAAAACTCAACAGCCATCCCCGGATCCGAAAAACGCCTTGCAACCTCGCTCGGTGACGGCGAGATCAACCACCGCACATATCTGCAAAAGCTTATCGATGTCGGCTATACCGGAACGATCTCGATCGAGGCGCCCCGTCCCGGCGACAGACCCACGTTTGCCAAGCAGGACGCCGCATATCTCCAATCGGTCATCGCAGATCTTTCATAAAAATGCAAGGAAACGCTCAAAAAATCGGGCGTTTCCTTTTTGTAAACGCTTGACAAGTGTCACATTGTGATGTATAATAAGGTCACCATAATTCAAAGGAGGTCTATCTATGAGATACTGTTTTCTTCGCTTCCCCGAGGGCAAGCTCAAGGCTGCGACCCTGAGCTACGATGACGGCATCAGAGCCGATATCCGCCTCTCGGAAACCCTCAACCGCTATGGCATGAAGGGTACCTTTAATATCAACAGCGGAAGCCTTGACGGAAAGGATCCCAATCGTTTGAGAATCGAAGAAATCAAGGAACATCTGCTTGATCACGGACACGAGATCGCGATTCACGGCGAGCGCCACCTCGCTCCCGGTATCGTAACCCCCTCTGTGGGAATCGCGGACGCACTCAATTGTCGCACCGACCTGGAGAATATCTTTGGCAGAATCATCCGCGGTATGGCATATCCCGACACCGGTATCACAAAAATGCACGGCGGCAACAGTGCCGAAGCAATCAAAGCTTATTTGCGCGATCTCGGCATCGCCTACGCAAGAACGCTCGCAGGCGACAACAACACCTTCATGCTCCCCACCGACTGGCTCGCGTGGATGCCAACCGCACATCACAATAACCCGAAACTGATGGAATGGGTGGAGCAATTCGTAGGCATCAATGAGGACAACATTCGTTGGTCGGGAAAATATCCCCGGTTGTTCTATCTGTGGGGACACAGCTACGAGTTTGACAACAATCAAAACTGGAATGTCATCGAGCGCTTCTGCGAGCTCATCGGTGGCAAAGCGGACACATGGTACGCCACGAACATTGAGATCTGCGATTACGTCAATGCGTACCACTCGCTGATCAAGAGCGCCGACGGCAACCGTATTTATAACCCCACGCTCAAGGAAATCTGGCTCTGTGTCGATCATCAAATATACAGCGTTCGCTCCGGCGAAACCTTGGTTTTGCCTTAATATCCTTTGTACCTTTACCAAACATACCGTCAAACAAAAAGTTCGGGCATACCGATCCGTGTTGGATCGGTATGCCCGCTTTTCAAATATATAATCACAATTTAGTAAATCATGCTTGACTAATTTCATCAGATCTCAATTCTTGCGATCTTGATGACCAGATGCTCGCCGTACTTCTGCGAATCATAGCAGACCGTCACGCGGTCACCGTCCTGCACGAAATCCAGATTCTTTTCCGAATCGATCCATCTGACCGATTTGATCTTTTCGGGCAGAATGAATTTATCGGTATAACCGGGCATCTCAAACCGCTCCGCGACATTGATGTCTCCCCCCATCGGAATGTCGTGAACAAACAGATAGTAGCAACCATCGCCGCGCAGCAAAAAGTCCTTTTCCTTACCGTCGACTGCAATTTTTGCAGGGCGCGGCAGATACAGTGCCTCCTTATGAATCTCCGTCCATTCCCCGAGCGTCAGGAGCATTGCTTTATCCAAGGGACGAAGCAAGCCGTTGCCCATGGGACCGACATTCATCAAAAAGTTGGCACCGTAGCGGCGGCAAACGCAAAAATCTCCGATGATCTCCACCAGGGATTTGAAATTGAAATCGCGCTTGGCATAACCCCAGTGATTGGCAAACACCTGGCACATTTCACTCGCCACGTATTTCGGCGAATCCTCAAGATTGATCTCTCCGGGTCTGCCGCGCTCAAAGGTGACGGAATCCAGCTCGATATGTCCGAGTGCACCGCGTGCGCCGAGTCCCGTATTGTTGATGATCATCGCTTCGGGCTGATAGGAGCGAATCATGGTATAGAGCGCATCCTCCTCCCAGTTATCGTTCGGGCGATCCCACATGCCGTCAAACCAAATTCCGCCGATTTTTCCGTAATTGGCACAAAGAATCTCGACACTGCGGCGCAAATAGTTGAGATATGCCGGGAAATCGGTCTTATAGGTCGGCTCATGCCAATCCAGAAGCGTGTGGTAGAAGAACGGAATAATGCTCTCCTTGCGACAGGCATCGACAAACTCGCGCACCAGATCCCGTCCTGCGGCACTGTGGGGCGCGTCGTAGGTGTTGAGCCCGCAGGTGTCGTAAAGCGAAAATCCGTCGTGATGGCGCGTGGTCAGGGTGATGTACTTGCATCCCGCCGCTCTTGCGGTGGAAACGAGCTCGGTCGCCCATGCGGGATCAGGATTGAACACGTCGAACAGCTTTTCGTACTCCTCTTCCGTGATATCGGTAGAGTGGAGCGCCCACTCGCCTCTTGCGTTTTCACTGTAAAGTCCGAAATGCACGAACATTCCGAAGCCGAGCTTTTCAAATTGCTTGATATATTCTTTCACAACCATGACAGATATCCTTTCTGGTATTTGATAGAACCATTATACCATATTTTTCGAACGGTTACCATGGAGAAATATATTTTATTTATGTGATTTTGACCAATCAAAGCGTCTGTGAACGCTTTTTGGCGTAGAATGTCGAAAAAAAGGTTGACAACACTCGCAAATCATGTTATAATTTTTCTGAGGTGTAAAATATGACACAAAAGCAAAAAAAAGACCGACTGGCAAAAATCACAGAAAAGCTGAAGGAGCAATACCCCGACGCGCTGTGTGCACTGGAATGGCAGGGAGAGCCGTGGAAGCTTCTGATTATGGGACGGCTTTCCGCTCAATGCACCGACGCGCGTGTCAATGAGGTTTGCCGTGAGCTTTTTGCCAAGTACCCGACCCCGGAGGCAATCGCACAGGCAGATATCGCGGCACTGGAAGCCATCATCCGCCCATGCGGTCTGTTCCGTGTCAAGGCACAAAATACCAAAGATGCGTGCATCCTGCTGACAACCGAATACGGCGGTATTCTGCCAGATACCATGGACGGACTTTTGAAATTTCCCGGTGTGGGTAGAAAGGTAGCCAATCTCTTGCTGGGAGACATCTACCACAAGGGCGGTGTGGTTGCCGATACTCATTGCATCCGCATCTGCGGTCGGTTCGGCATGTATCCCGAATCGCTCAAGGATCCTCTGAAGGTCGAAAAGCTCCTGACGCCCCTCCTTGAGCCCGATGAAATCAGTGATTTTTGTCATCGCATCGTGCAATTCGGACGCGACACCTGCTCGGCAAGGGCACCGCAATGCAGCACGTGTCCGCTGTCGGAGCTGTGTGAGCACGCACTCCGTCAAAACCAACAAGCGATCCAAGCATAAAAAGAAAGGATGTGCTACAACGATATGAAAATCTTCCAAAAACGTTTTTTCTGCCTGCTCCTTTGCATCACAATGCTCGCGGGAATCGCCAACAGGCTTTGTATTCCCGTCGATGCCGCTACGACCGTGACCCCGACCGTCAGTGTCGGAATCAACTTCGTTCTCGCACTGAACACGTCGGGCGAGATATATGCATGGGGCAACAACGACAACGGCACGCTGGGAAATAACAGCACTGTCTCCGCGTCCCATCCCACAAAGGTATCCACCCCCGATGGCAAGGTCTTTACACAGATCAGTGCAGGTGAAAAGCATGCACTGGCGCTGACCGACGACGGATCGGTTTACGTATGGGGTGCCAACGACTTCGGACAGCTGGGCTTGGAAACCAACGAAACGGTTACAGTGCCTACCGCTCTGACAGCGCTTGCCGATCAAACCATCGTCGACGTTGCTGCAGGCGATCAGTTTTCTCTTGCCTTGAGCAACACCGGAAAGATCTACGCCTGGGGTGACAACCAGTATCATCAATTGGGGGAGAGCACCAAGACTGCGGGACAAATGCGCAATACGCCAACGGTTATTTCGGCGCTTGCGCAATCCTTTGCCATCAGCATCTCCGCAGGTGCCGAATCCGCCGCCGCAATTACCAGCGACGGTGCCACCTATCTTTGGGGAAGAAACGATAATTTTCAGCTCGGAACCGAGCAAAATCCTATGCTCCCCTTCAAGCCGACATCAACGAAATACACAATCAATGCAGAAGCGGTCGTATTCGGCGATTCCTACACCTCCATTTTGCAACAGAATGGCACAATGCTGTCCGTAGGCTTAAACCGATACGGACAATTTGCAAACGGCGTGACAACGGACTCCTATAGCGCGGTTTTCAAGGAAGCAACGATGTCGGACGGCTTTGTAATTGTCGAATTGCAGGCGGCGTCCAACCATACGGTCGTACGCACTCAACAGGGCGACGTCTATACCGCAGGTCTGCGCCTCCAATCCGAGGAGGCAAGCTCCTCCTTCACACAGCTTACCGTTAACGGTACTGCGGCATCCGTTTTTGCAGGATATCTGAACGGTGCGGTGCTGTTAAGCGACGGCACTCTGTTGATGTGGGGAGACAACACAAGCGGTCAGCTCGGAGACGGAACAACAGTATCGAGCTCTGCTCCCGTGGCAGTTAAAAACGCAGACGGAAGCGCATTCTCTCTCGGCAAACCCGCCTCGATTCATGCCATGACCTTTCAGCTCAAGGCATCCATTCCAACGCCAGAGTTCACAATTACAATTCCCACGAACATCGATTTCGGTGTATTGCAGCAAACGGAAATCGAACCGATTAAAAATGAATCGTTTGATGTTTCTGCAAGTGGTGTTTCCAATCTGTTTGGTGAAAAGGAAATCGTTGTGACGGTAACACCCGAAAACGAAAAATTTGTCCTGACTGCCGCCGGCGGATACGAGTTTCCGTATGAAATTCATCTGACGAAAACAGATGACAGTGCACTGGAATGCGGTGCGGAGATAGCAACCTTTACCGCCGATGCCACGGTCACAAGATACGCCATAGTGGATCAGAGTCTGATCCGGAACAGCGGAATTTACGAGGGTCTGCTCAACTTTACGATTGCATTGAGAGAAACGGAGGGGACGGAATGAAAGTAACGACATTTCAAAAAGCGGTATTGCTGCTGCTTTGTACGGCTCTGCTGCTGTCAACTACGCTGACGGTCTCCGCCGAACAGCAAAGTACACCCGTTTCAGCAACGGTCATCGCACAAAATTCACCGACCTTTACCCTTACAATTCCCGCAACGCTGGAGACGGAATCGGTCACCCGTACCTCCGAGAGTACGCCATATTCCATACCGTTCGAAATCACCATGTCGGATCTTTCCGCACTGAACGGCAAAACCGTTTTCCTGCATCTGTATTCGGGAGATGACGGCTTTAATCTCCGCAACGAGAACACTCTGCTTCCGTTTACGGTATACGGACCACTCGATCCCGTTACCCCCTTGAAAAACGGTGATTTGTTTGCAAGCTTTACGGAAGCGAAAACCGAAACGGGAAGGATTCAGATCGATCAAAAGGATATTACCTCCTCCGGCTCCTACAGCGGCTCGATCCTGTTTTCCGTAACCATTGAATAATACATGCGAGGCGGATCGTGATTTTTACGCCGCCTCGTTTTTTACTGAACAAAAATCATTTCCCGAAAGGAACCCACATGAAACATACCGACACATGGCAAAAGCCAAAAACGACAAAGGTTTATCTGCAAATGCCACTCTCGGAGCGGTTAGCCCTCCTCTGCCCCGATTTTAAAATTCTCAACCTTCCACTGCTTGACGATGGCACGCACGTCGGTCAGCCGGGTGTGGGAATGATTCTGTTGCACGGGGATCGGATGGAAGCGTTCGACCTTGACAAAACGGCATTTGCGCCCGTCACGGGCGGCATTCCGATTTATCGGGTACAAAACCGCGCGGAATGCTTGACCTCGCTTGAAGCATTTTGCGGTGCGGGACGCAATCCCACCGTTTATTTCAAAGTGACGCTGAAAAACGATACCGATGTGCCCGTGGAGAGCAGTATCGGCATGATGCCGCGCTCCGGGCAGGAAAAATATATGCTCAACCAGCATCAGGAGGGTTACAGCCCCTACCGTCCCAACTACAAAAACTGGTTCATGCTTAAGCGGACGTGGAAGCAGACCGATGCCCACACCGCCGCGAGTGATATGGGATATCTGACGCTCCGATCGGAAAATACCGGGCTGCATTGGATCGCTGATTCGGAAAGCGGGCATCAGTTTGCGGCGTGCGATTATTTCCGCGTCGATTACCGCTTGGAGCCGGGTGAGGAGCAGACGATCATCGGTGCTTTGCGCGCAAAGGAGGCGATTGCCGACCTTGATTACGGCGCACAGCATACCGCGGCACTGCGGTTCTGGGAAGCGCAGAAGTGTAAAATTAAGCTCCACCCCGACACAACCGATGCGCGGATGCTGTCGGTCTTTTACCACGTCGCCGCACAATGCACGCAAATGCTCGCACATTACGAGGGGAGCGACCTTGTCACCGCACGTCAGGGCGACGTCGGCAGATTCATCTGGCCCTACGAGGGTGCACAGGTCCTGATCATGCTGGATCGCCTCGGGCTGTCGGAGCACACGGGTGCGGCATATCGCTGTTACTGTGAGCGCTGGTTTGTATCCGAGGGTGAGGATCGCGGCATGATCAAAAGCCATGCGGGCTGGGGCAACTTCACAGGATCGGTCATCTGGGGCATCTCCGAGCATCTGAAATGCGTCAACGACCAAGCGGAATTTGACTATTTCCTTCCCTATCTGCTCGCTATGCGCGATTGGATTGAACGCAAGAGATGTGAGCCGCGAGAGATTGGATACGAGAAGATCTTTCCCGTCAGCCGCGGCAGTGACTGGGGCGACCACGCACAGTTCTGGACCTTTACCGACAGCCACAATGCCATGGCATACCGCTCGATGTACGAAATGCTGGAGCTGTACGGGCACGCCGAGGCACAGACAACCAAGGAGCTGTACACAGATTATCGCGACACACTTCTCAACATCCGCAACGAATTACATGCGGGACACGAGAGAGATAACGCCTATATCCTCCCCCACGAGCTCGGCATCCCGTTTGAGGATACCGAAAATTACAGCTACTACACCGACGGAGCCCCCTACCTGCTCTACACGGGCTTTATCGAGCCAGGAAGTCTGATCCACCGCCAGATGGAAGCATTCTTCCGCTCCCGCGGTCAGTTTGAGCGCGGACTTACGGGGCGGATGACCAGTTGCAGCAGTATGTGGGATGAGGCATACTTCGGCGGCTACGGTGACGTGTGGTACACGATGCAGAGTGAGACCTACTGGCTCAAATCGTGGATGGCAACGGGCGAGACCGATAAGGCGCGCGAAACGTTGGACGCCATGCTGACGTACGGAATGACCGAGGAATATATCGTCGCCGAGCGCTATTGCTCGATCAATCCGTGGTACTCTCCGTGGCAACCCAACGGAAGCGGCAGCGCACGCATGATCGAAATGTTACTGGCGTTTTTCGGTGAAAAGCACGTGTAAGCATTCATTCCCCTTCCCAATCCGAAGGGGAATGTTTTTTTGCGATAACAAAACCGAAACATTTTTCAAACCGTTCAAAAACAAATTGCGGATATACTATATCCGCAAACGGAGTATTCTGTTCGGAGGACGATTATGAAAAAGAAATATCAATACAAAAAAAACGATGAAATCCGAGAGGGCGAATATCGCTATATCCCCGTCCGTTATATTATCGCGGTGCTGATTACCGTGCTGGAGGTTCTCACAATCATCGGCATCGTAATATCGCTTTGCTATTTTGTACCGTATTTTTATATTGCGGCGTGGATCACCGAGATCTTTTGCGTAATCAAAATCATCTCCTCGGACGACAATCCCGATTATAAGGTCCCGTGGCTGCTGTTTGTTTTGATCCTGCCGATCGCAGGCTTTATGCTGTACTTTCTCTTCTACTCCCGCAAGCTTCAAAAAAAGTTCATCCGACGCTTGGAGGAGCTGAAGCAATACGAATACCAAAAGCAAGATGACGTGCACTTTCACGCGCTCCGCACGGAAAATCCCGTTGCGGCATCGCAGGCAAAAATGCTGACCGAGATTTCGGGCTCACACTTGTTTACCGATACCAAGCAAACCTACTTTGCACTTGGTGAGGAGATGTTTGCGAGCATGCTGCCCGATCTCAAGCGCGCCGAGCAGTTCATTTTTATGGAATATTTCATCATCGAGGAGGGCGCCTTCTGGAACCCCATTCTGGAGATCCTGAAGCGAAAAGCCGCCGAGGGGGTCACGGTTCGCGTGGTGTACGACGACATCGGCTGTATGAATACGTTGCCCGGCAATTATGCAAAGACCTTGCGAGCCTGCGGCATCGACGCTACTCCATTTTCCCGCCTGCGCGGAAATGCTGACAGCGAATTTAACAATCGCAGTCACCGCAAAATACTGGTCATCGACGGCTTGATCGGTTATACGGGCGGCGTGAATATTGCCGACGAATACATCAACGAAACGGTGCGCTTCGGTCACTGGAAGGATACTGCGATCCGCCTGGAGGGGGTTGCAGTATGGGAGCTGACCCGTTTGTTCATGACCGATTACGGTATCAACGTAAAATCACTTCCGACGCAGACGCACGCGCTTTATCCGACGGCGGCTCCGTCACGGGAAAACGGATACCTGATTCCATTTGGAGACGGTCCGCATCCGCTTTATGACCGTAGAGTTGGAAAACATGTCATTCAGAACATGCTCAACAGTGCGGTACGCTATATGTATATGACTACGCCGTACTTGATCATCGACAATGAGCTTTGCGGCAGCATAGAGGGCGCCGCTCTGCGCGGCGTGGATGTGCGCATCATTGTCCCGCACATTCCTGACAAAAAACTGGTATTCGGCATTACGCGCAGTTTCTACAAACGGCTGATGGACGCAGGCGTCCGCATCTACGAATACGAGCCGGGATTTATCCATGCCAAAAGCTATATTGCAGACGATCAATACGCAATGATCGGAACGATCAACCTCGACTATCGGAGCCTCGTTCATCATTTTGAGAATGGCGTCTGGATGTATCAGTGTAATTCCATCAAGGATCTGAAAGCGGATATTGAGGATACGCTTGCAAAATCCATCGAAATCAAACCCGATTTGCAGAAAACCGATTTGCTCACACACCTGATCCGTTCAGTCGTCAGAATTTTTGCACCGATGCTCTGAAAAACACGGTCTGTCGTATGGACAGACCGCGTTTTTATTTTTACAGCTTACAGCGAACTGATATAATCCTCTAGCTCGCTCTTGATGACCGATACCTGCGGTCCGTAAACCACCTGCACACCGACGCCCTTGCGGATCACACCGGAGGCGCCGCTTGCCTTCAGGGTCGCATCCACCACCTTTTCCGGATCCTTGACGCTCACACGCAGACGCGTCGCACAGCAATCCAGGCTTGCAATATTCTCCTTTCCGCCAAGACCGTCGAGAATCATCCTGGAGATCGCGTGCTCATCGCCGTTCGCATCGCCGCCATTCTTCTTTTTATTGTAGTCTGCACGCGTATAGAGTTTGACCTCCTCCTCTCCCACCTCACGTCCCGGCGTAGGGTAATTCCGCTTACGGATCAGGAAGCGGAACAGAAGGAAATACACAAGGAAATACACGATGCCCACCAGCGGAATCATAATCCAATTGGTCTTTGCATTGCCCTGCAAAATACCGAACAGCGTCAGGTCGATGATACCACCCGAAAAGGTCATACCGACACCGACGTTCAACAGATGCATCAGCATATAGGCAAGTCCCGCGAAGATCGAATGGATCACATACAATACGGGGGCTACAAACAAAAAGGTAAACTCGATCGGCTCAGTAATACCCGTCAGCATCGAGGTCAGTGCCGCAGAGAGTAAAAGCCCCCCCGCCGCCTTCTTTTTGGAGGAATCGGCACAGGTATACATCGCCAGCGCCGCACCGGGAAGCCCGAAGATCATCAGCGGGAATTTACCGCTCATAAATCGGCATGCCTCGACCGAGAATTTCTCCACGCCCGGAGACGCCAGCTCCGCAAAAAAGATATTCTGCGCGCCGTAGACCATCACACCGTCGATCAAAGCCGATCCGCCCACGCCCGTCTGCCAGAACGGCAGATAGAACACGTGATGCAAACCGAACGGAATCAGAATGCGCTCGATAAAGCCGTAAATAAATGTTCCCGCATATCCCGAGCGCAGGACAAGATCTCCCAGCGCATAAATTCCCGTCTGCACGTAGGGCCAGATGAAAAACATCAGGACCCCCACCACAATATACACAGTGGTGGAAATGATGGGCACAAAGCGTGTGCCACCGAAGAACGAAATGACATTGGGCAATCGAATTTTATAAAAACGGTTGTTCAGCCACGCCACGCCGAGACCGACGATAATACCGCCGAACACGCCCATCTGTAAGGATTCGATACCAACGACATTGGCGACCGTTCCTTCCTGCATCACACCGGGCTCCAGTCGCCCGCTGATGGAAAGCAGTGCATTGATAGTCTTGTGCATCACGAAAAATGCGATTGCCGCGGACAGCGTGGCGGTTGCCTTTTCATTTTCCGCCATGCCGAGCGCCACACCCATGGCGAACAGCAGCGGCAGATTGTCAAAGATGACCGTTCCAACCGAAGACAGCAGTGTAAAAATCGAATAGAGAATGGTTCCGGGACCCATCAATCCGATCAGGTTATAGGTCTCCAGCGTTGCAATATTGGTAAATGAGGCACCGATGCCAAGTAAAAGCCCCGCAATCGGCAACAATGCGATCGGAAGCATGAATGCACGCCCCACGCGTTGCAGAACGCTAAAAAAACCGCTCCCTCTTTTTTCTTTGATCATCGTATCGGACATAAATTATCCTTTCCTTGTCAGGCGAAAGCTCATCACGGCATCTCTGCCGCAAGCAACACTTCCGTGCCTGTATTCCGCGTTTTCAATTTTTTCCGGATTGGTAACCAGTACCGCCACCGTGGTGGGAAGCCCCTTTTTGCGGATCAATTCGAGATCCGCATCGGCGATCACGTCTCCCGTTTTGACATATTGCCCCGCACTGACACGCGGAACAAAGCCCTCACCATTCAAGCGAACGGTATCCACGCCGATGTGTACCAGCACGTCAAGTCCCTCATCGGTAAGAATCGTGTAAGCATGCTTCGCCTCCGCGACGCTTTCCACGTGCCCGCCGACAGGCGCACAAAAATGTCCCTCCGAGGGCTCAACTCCAAAGCCATCGCCGAGCATCCCTCCCGCAAACGCTTCGTCGGGGATCTCGGACAGCGGTACACTCATCCCCGTACAGGGTGCGCACAGGGATACTGTTTTTTTCCCAAACAACATTATCATTCCTCTTTTTCATAATTCATTTACACTCGGTGACCTTTTCTCTGACACCGAGCAAATACGGGACCGAAACCGATAGCTCATCGATTCCCAGATCGATAAAACGTTGCGTCAGATGCAGATCCGCCGCCAACTCCCCGCAAATGCCGATCCATCCGTCGTGTCGATGAATCGCCTCCGCCGCCATTTCGATCAGGCGCAAAATCGGCTCGCGGTTCTCCTCGCAGATGCGCTCGACCAACGGATTTTGTCGGTCCGCCGCAAGCGTATACTGTGTCAGATCGTTGGTCCCCACCGAGAAAAAGTCCACCTCACGGGCAATCTCGTCGCTCATGATTGCGGCAGCAGGCGTTTCGATCATGATGCCAAATTCAATCCCGTGATCAAATTTCTTCCCCTCGCGCTCCAACTCCTCCATGCATTCGTTTAGTATCACACGACACGCACGCACCTCGTCCTCGGATACAATCATCGGTACCATCACCGAGACGTTTCCGTACGCCGACGCACGCAAAATCGCACGCAGTTGCGTCTTAAAAATCTCCTCACGCGCAAGACAAATGCGTACTCCGCGAAAACCGAGTGCGGGATTTTCCTCCTGCGGTAACGCAAAATACGGAATTTGCTTATCGGCTCCAATATCCAACGTACGAATGACAATCCGCTTCCCCTGCATGCTCTGCACGACGTCGTGATAGCTTGCAAACAGCTCGTCCTCCGTGGGATACCGATCCATGGAAAGATACAAAAACTCACTGCGCAAAAGCCCCACACCGTCTGCACCGTTGAGCAGTGCCTGTGCGATCTCGCGTCCCTCACCGACATTGGCATAGATCAGTATCTTCCGTCCGCTCCGCGTGATCGCGGGCTTGTTGATCAGCGATCGCAGATAACGATCGTGCTCCCGCGCAAGATCATTGACCTCGCGCTGCTTTTCTTCAAACGCACATCGCTCCTCGGCATCGGGGGATACCGTCAACGTTCCCTCCGCTGCATCCAACAAAGCATACGCACCGTCGCAATCCTCCGAAACCGCTCCTACCCCCACCAACGCGGGAATTCCCATCGCACGTGCAAGAATGGATGTGTGTGAATTCGGCGTACCGCCGAAGGTCACAAAGCCGAGGATCATGGATTTTTCCATCGTCACCGTCTCGGAGGGAGAAAGATCGTCCGCAACCAAAATATATGGCTCTCGCTCCGTGGACAAATCTCCGTCAGGCCGTTCTCCCGATAACTGCCGTAGCAGTTGTGTGGCAACATCATGCAGATCTTCCGCACGTGCAGAAAGATACGGATCTCCGAGCGAACGCAACGCCTGCGCGTGTTTCTCTGCCGCTCGCTCGACTGCCGTTTCAGCACAAGCGCCGTCGTCAAGCGCCCCTTGCACCGCCTCCAAAAAATCCTCATCCTCCAGCATCATTGCATGGATCTCAAAAATCTCTGCCTCTTTCTTCCCAATCTCCCTTATTGCACGCCGTTGCAGTGTATCCAACTGTTCCCGTGTCCTCAAAAGTGCCTGTTCAAAGCGCGCGCGTTCCTCACGCTGATCTCCGCAGGCACGTATACGCCCCATCTTCCGCCGCTGACGAAAAAAACGAAGCGGACCGCTGACGCACCCGTTGCTGATACCTACGCCGTGATAGCGCACACTTTTTTCATTTTTGATATCTGCCGTATTCATCCCTCACTCTCCGCGTCCCCACGATTCTCTGCAAAAGCGCTCCAATTGCTCACATGCCGCCTCCTCATCGCTTCCCGAAATGATAAAATGAAGCTCTGTGCCGCAGGTCGCGCCCAGACTCATCAGCGCCAAAAGGCGCTTGCCGTCCGATTCCTTCTCCCCCGCATGCACGCGAATATCCGCATCAAACTGCTTGGCATAGGTCGCGAGCTTCCCCGCAGGACGCGCATGCATCCCGTTCGGGTCCTCAATCGTATAGGTAAACTCCTTCATCCTCGTTTCACCTCCGTCAAAAATTTTGCCTTTGATGCTATTTTTCCTTTTTGCACGCACATTATTCAATTTTTGAGCAAGTAATCGAAAAAACAAAAAAAGATTTCGCAAATAAAATCACTTGCAAAACCTTTTTTAATCATTTTTTATTGTCAAGCTTTTCCGTATATCTGCAATTCGGAAAAGCCGAACACCCATAAAAAGAAGTTCCTTTTGATTGCCCTTGCTTCGCAATTCGCAATGTCAAAAATGCGCCACACAGCGGGTACAATTTCATCCCGTTTTTTGATTCATTTCCCATGTTTGTTTTTTGTACGTTATAATCAACATTATGGAAATCATACTCATTATAACCACTAAAAGAATCAATGTGCTGTTGTTTTATATATTCAGTATTCTGTGTATATGGATAAAGTTTATCATAAAGTTGTTTAATTTGTTCTTCCGACAAAGCATTCTGTCCAATCTTTTTCCATTCATAGATAACATTCGCAACTTCAGAGCAATATACCACACATTGTTCCGGAGAAACCTTTACATCCTTAAAAGTACAACGATCAGAAAAAACAACCACCGAATAAATAGGAATTGATTGATTCAAACAATTCTGCAAGCAAGATACATGCAACTTATTTTGAAAAATCGGATTATAAAATTGGTGTTTTTGAGAGCCGCGTCTTGCAGGAAGTGTTTGTGTCCAATATTTTTGATTTTCGCTACCAAAAATCCAACCACCATAATTTTTGCTTTCAAACACATATATTCCACTGCTGTCAATCATTATCAGATCTATTTCCGTTGTCTTTCCATTTCCTAGGGGTAAATAGCAATTAAACAAAAATTTAGCCCCATATTGCTCAAAAACCTCAAGTGAAAAATACACAGAATATTCCCCGCGATCTCCAGTATTTCTCCATATTTGATATAACGATTTTCCAGTATTCTTATAATACGATGTTTTTTCATGTTTTTGTTTCATAAAGGCAAACACAACACAGTAAACAACCAAAATCAAGAGTGGAAATAATATTAAAAGCTCCATAATCATCCCCCCCTTTTTTGATTGCATGACAATTATATCATATTTTTTCGCATTTTGCAACAACACAAGCCTTGTAATTTTGTTATATGACAGTCCTATCAACTGCATCATACCAATTTCTGCCTTGAATAATGCTTTACCTCCTACGGCAATACTTTCCTTGAAAAACGAAAACGGAGCATAGACCATGTATTATAATAAAGTGGAAATCTGCGGGGTCAACACCTCGCAATTGAAAATACTGACCGACGAGGAGAAGCATGATCTTTTATTGAAGGTTAAAGCCGGTGATGAAGAGGCTCGCCGAGAGCTAATCAACGGAAATCTGCGTCTGGTACTGTCAATCGTACAACGCTTTTCGGGGCGCAGAGAAAACATGGACGACCTGTTTCAGGTCGGCTGTATCGGCCTGGTCAAAGCAGTGGACAACTTCAACACCGATCTTGACGTCAAATTTTCCACCTATGCCGTTCCGATGATCATCGGAGAAATCCGCCGTTATTTGAGAGACAATAACGCCATCCGCATCAGTCGCTCGGTGCGTGATCTGGCATATCGTGCCCTACAGGCGCGCGAGGAGTTGATCGCCTCCAAGGAAAGCGAGCCAACCGTGGAAGAGATTGCCGCACGGGTGGGCGAAAAAAAGGAAGCAGTCCTGCACGCCATGGAGGCGATCGTCGAGCCGATCTCACTCTACGAGCCGGTCTATAATGACAACGGTGATGCACTGTACCTGATGGATCAGCTCTCGGACAGCTCCACGGGCGACGAGGTCTGGCTGGAAAACATCTTTCTGCGCGAGGCAATGAGCCGCCTCGGTGAGCGCGAGCGCAAAATCATCAATCTGCGCTTTTACAAAAACAAAACGCAAATGGAGATCGCCGAGGAGATCGGCATCTCGCAGGCGCAGGTCTCAAGACTCGAAAAGGGGGCACTGGAGAAGATGCGGAAACAATTATAAACGAAGAGACTGTCTCAGGCGGCAACGTGCGGCAACCTCTCAATTTGGGATATAAAAAAGAAACGGCTCGGATTTGTTCAAGCCATCTCTTTTCTATTTCAATCAGTTCTTTTTCAGCTCTGCCAGAATGAGCTTGAGCAGATCCTCGGTGGTGGGATTTGCCTCGCGATCCAGTCGCGCCTGCTCTGCCGCCGCTGCCGCATCTTCCGCCGCTGCCTCGTCGGCAAGTCTCTGCTTTTCTGCAAAGTAAGCCGCAATCGCCTCTCTGTCATGTAGCTTGATGCCCTGCGCACGTACTTCTTTTCTCTGTTCACGCGTCAGCTTCTTTTTCTTCAGCTCATCGTTACCCTCACGCATCTTGTTGATCAGCTTCACGATGGTAAACAGCACGAATGCGGTGATAAAGAAGTTAATAACTGCATTAATAAAAGCGCCCCAATCGATGTAAATAGACTGTGCAAGATCCACCTCGCGACCGATGACCGCACCCGCCTCGTCAAGCACATCCACCTCCACTTTTTTGAGGAAGGTAAAAATCTCGCTCAATGCATCCGCACCCATGATTTCTGCCAACAGCCAGTTAACAAGAGGTTTGAGGATAAAATTACTCATACCGTTGACGATCGCGGTAAAAGCACCGCCAACGATTACACCGACCGACATATCAACCACGTTGCCGCGGGTGATGAATTTTTTAAATTCGGGGAAAAAGTTTTTCATATTCAGTATTCCTTTCTATTTTGTCGTAAACTGTCGACGACTATATTATATTCTTTTTTTCTCTGTTTGTCAATAGAAAATTCACAATTTCAAAAAAGAGGCATTTCTCAAGTTCACCGTTCCGTTTCTCGTGATAAAATACAATAAAAATCAAAAAAAGTAAAAAATGTTTTAAAAAATCTCTTGACAAATTCCAAAGCTTGTGGTATAATACATAAGTCGGCACGGAGAGATGGCTGAGCTGGTCTAAGGCGCACGACTGGAAATCGTGTTTAGGCTAATACCCTAACGAGGGTTCGAATCCCTCTCTCTCCGCCAAAAGTTTGGGTTGAGTTTGTGTTTCACATAACTCAACCCTCTCTTGTTTTGGGTGATCTACAGTTTTTTTCTGATATTTTCAAAAAAGTGGCACAAGTTGGCACGAAGTGGCATGGTTTGGCACAAACGTATATGTTATCATATACCTACCAAAATAAAAGGAGGTATATGAATGAAACAAGCCTATGAAGAAACGTCGTATTTGAATACGGCAGACTTAAGCGGTCACACGTGGGAAAGCACGCGGTGGCTGGAAAGAAAATCGGTTATCGATGAACGAAGATGTGAACCTTGTGAAGAGGAAGATGGGAAAATTATTTCTGTTTTAGAAAAAGAATTCTATTCCATTAAATCACATCTACATTGTCGGTGCTATCTGACCCCTTTAGTTGCAATCGAAGTTGGCTATGCAACCAAAGATGGAAACAATGGAGCCGACTACTATTTATATTTTCGACGAAGCTTACCGGATTACTATATTACTAAAGATCAAGCAGAAAAATTAGGATGGAAACGAAAGCAAGGGAATTTATCTGATGTCGCTCCCGGAAAAATGATAGGTGGAATACCATATAAAAACAAAAATGGAAAACTTCCCATGTCAAATGGACGAGCTTGGTATGAAGCAGATATTAACTATATACCCGGCTTTCGTAGCACAGATCGAATATTGTTTTCAAATAATGGATTGATTTTTGTGACATACGATCATTATGAAACATTTTTCGAAATAACAAATAGATAAGGAGAAAAGCATGAAAAACACCTACGAGTATTTTTATTCTTTGGATTTTTCCAAGTTAACTGATTATAAAGAAATTCATTCCATTATACAAAAGTCACTTGACTTCCCCGATTATTACGGAAAAAATTGGGACGCCTTTTGGGACTGCATTACCGATATGATCACAGATACAGTCCATATTGAGATTCGAGGCATTGAGCAACTGAAAAAAATTGATGAAAAATCAGAAAAAATGTTGATGGAATGTTTAAAAGAGTTTAAGCATGTTTATAACGATCGGTATAGTGAACGGATCAAAATCGAAATTATAATTGGCAATGCTCGCTACGAGATTCATTAAATTGGGGCTAAATTGGAATAAACATCGGGAAGGTGTTCAACACCGTTTTGTGAATCTCCGTCAAAAAGAACCTAAATCGAACACTATGTGTTTGGTTGGGGTTCTTTCTTTTTTCGAGCCGACTTGTATCAAGACAAGCACACGCCACGGTGCCAAAATCATATTTTCGTTTGATTTTAGAGCATAAATTTTATCATTTCAAATCTTAATAATCTTTCAAAATGTAGTTTTGTCAATGATGTGAGACTAAAAAAGAAAAAATAAAAGTAACGAGTTTAGGTAAGAGCTTTTGCAGTCGGAAGGAGGGGCGGAGCCCCGAGTGGAGACTGCAAAAGCGGCGCGCGAGTCAGGCACAAGTGTTTT
>JAFTPJ010000116.1 GCA_017463405.1 Clostridia bacterium | reverse complement strand
GGGTTGCGTTTCCGCGCGTCAGACGCACCATCGTTTCGTAAATGGATGCGTCGCCGTGCGGGTTGAGACGCATGGTTTGTCCTACGATATTCGCGCTTTTGGTACGCGGACCCGTGAGCAGTCCCATTTTATACATGGTATAAAGGAGTTTGCGGTGCGCGGGCTTGAGGCCGTCGATCTCGGGGATCGCGCGCGCTACAATGACGCTCATAACGTAGGGCATGTAATTTTTTTCGATCGTTTCGGTGATCGGCTGATAGACGATCGGCGCGTATACGATCTCTTTTTTTTCTTTCTTCAGTTTTTTTGCCATTCCTTGATGGTCCTTTCTCTAAGATAGGCGTGTTTTAAACTTCCAATACCGTGTGTGCCGCGGCGCGGATCATGCGATTATACAGCGCAAGCCCCAAGCCGTCCATAGGGGGCAGATGTGCGTAGATAATCTCGGCATCGGTTCTGTCGGCGTCGCGTAACGCGTGAAAAAGCGTGTGCGCTTGCGCGGCAAGATCTGCGCGTGCACCGATGGGAAATAATTTGTCAGGATGCAAATGCGCAATCTCCTCATCATAGCAGAGGATCGCGCATCTTTTTTGATTTTGCTCATTTTGTAAGAATGTAAGCACCGCATCCACCTCGCCCTTGAGTAGCACCAAAGGGGCTGTGGGCGCGTAGTGGCGGTATTTCATGCCGGGGGAGAGGGGGCGTTCGCCGTCCTTCAATTGGTGGAGCACCGCGTCAGCGACGGTTACGTGCTCACAGACCATGCAAAGCGCGTCGTAGGTGATACCACCGGGGCGTAGGATCGTCAGACGGTCACCGTCGATTTTGACGATGGTGGACTCCAAGCCTACCTCACTCTCGCCACCGTCGATGATCATGTTTACCCGTCCGTCCATGTCCTGTGCGACGTGGGCAGAACAGGTGGGGGAGGGCTTGCCCGAAAGATTGGCGGAGGGAGCGGCGATGGGAAAGCCGCAAAGCTCAATCAGACGGTGTGCCACGGGATGCGAGGGGCAACGGATTGCCACGCTGTCAAGCCCGCCCGTGGTTGAGGTGGGGATATTCTCTCGCTTGGGTAGAATTACCGTCAAAGGTCCAGGCATAAATGCGCTTGCCAGCTTTTCGTAGGTTGGATTGGTATATGCGTATTTTTCGGCATCCGCGGGGGATGCAATGTGAATGATCAAAGGATTGTCGGAGGGGCGTCCCTTGGCGGCGTAGATTTTCTTTGCTGCCTCGTCGCGCGTGCCGTCGCCGCCAAGACCGTAGACCGTCTCGGTGGGAAAGACGACCAGTCCTCCGCTTCGTAATATCTCCGCCGCACGTAACAGAGTACCTTCTTGTGCTTGCGGATCTGTAATTCGGATATGTTCTGTTTGCAAGAAAAACACCTCGGTGAACAGTTCGTTAAATGACATAAATTGATAGCCGTTTTTCTTTTGATCACGTAGGCAAAAAATGAAAAAAGGCTACGCTACGCTTCGCCAACAGTCGCAATCGATTGTTGCTAACAAAAGAAAAGTGTAGAAATTAGAATTTCATCCCTTGCGAGGGGCGAGGGATGTCAAAAAGGGCAAGCTCGTTTCGCACATTCCACTGCGCAAGCTTTTATAAAAGCTTGACCAAACCTTTTCCGTATTTGATTGGCGTCAGGCTTTACCATTGTCTTGCCATTTTAGCTTTTCAGCTGTCTCTGCGGTCGCAAGTGCATCGATCATGCCGCCGATGTCGCCGTTCAAAAACTTTTCAAGAGAGTAGAGCGTCAGCCCGATGCGGTGATCGGTGATACGCCCTTGCGGATAGTTGTAGGTGCGGATGCGCTCACTGCGGTCGCCCGTGCCTACCTGCTGGCGGCGGTCGGAGGCGATCGCCGCATCCTGCTCTCGTTGTTTTTTGTCATAGAGGATGGTGCGGAGCATCTTGAGCGCTTTGTCCTTGTTTTTGAACTGACTGCGCTCCTCCTGACACTCCACCACAATGCCCGTAGGCTTGTGTGTCAGACGGATGGCGGATTCGGTCTTGTTAATATGCTGACCGCCGGCGCCGCTGGATTTGCAGGATTCAAACACGAGGTCGGCAGGATTGATTTCGATGGATACCTCTTCAGCCTCGGGGAGTACCGCCACGGTTGCTGTGGAGGTCTGGATCCGTCCCTGCGATTCGGTTTCGGGAACGCGCTGGACGCGATGCACGCCGCTCTCGAATTTGAAGCGCGAGTACGCGCCGTCGCCCTCGATCTGAAAGGCTAACTGTCGGTAGCCGCCGAGCTCGGTCGGCGTTGCGTTGAGCAGGGAGGTGCGGAATCCCTCGGTTGTCGCGTACATCGTGTACATGCGGTACAGCACGGCGGCAAACAGTGCCGCCTCCTCACCGCCCGCACCTGCGCGAATCTCTACCATAACGTTTTTTTCGTCGTTCGGGTCGCGCGGGAGCAGCAGAACAGTCAGCTCCTGTCGGAGGGCATCCGCTTGTTCTCTTGCCATGCGCAACTCCTCGTTGGCGAGCGCGCGCAGCTCTGTGTCGGAGGTTTCGTCAAGCAGAGCGAGTGCTCCCTCGGCGTCACGCTCTGCTCGTTGCAGAGCGCGGTATTTTTCGATGATGGGAGTGAGAGTCTTATATTCCTTTGAAATTTGTGCACAGCGCGTGGGATCGGAGGCGACCGCAGGATTGGAGAGCGATGCCTCCAGATGCAGATATTTTTCCTCTGCCTCCCGTAATTTGTTCAGCATATCAGAAGTTGTAGAACGCCTTGAATGCGCGGTAAGCCTCGTACAGGTCGACCTTGGAGATCAGCTCGTAAGGCGCGTGCATGGAGAGAACGCCAACGCCGATGTCCACGGTGTCGATATTGTGGTTTGCCATATACTTTGCAACAGTTCCGCCGCCGCCGACGTCGGTCTTACCGAGCTCACAGGTCTGCCATACGACGCCGGATTCATTGAGGCATCTGCGTACCCAGCCGACCAGTTCAGCGCTGGCGTCAGACGTGCCGCCCTTACCGCCGCTACCGGTATATTTACACATGCTGACGCCGCAACCGAGCAAAGACGAGTTGCGGTGCTCGTAAACGTCTGCGTAGTTGGGGTCATAGGTTGCGGTCACGTCGCTGGAGAGGCACTTGGAGTTGGCGCGAACCGCCGCCTCGTTGCCGCCGAGTGCCTTTGCGATCTCGGTGATAATGTCGGTGATCAGGCTGCTCTGCATACCCGTAACGCCGTCGCTTCCGGTCTCTTCTTTGTCAACAAGCAGGCACATGGAGGTGTGAAGCGTATCCTCTGCGTCGATCAGCGCGGTGATCGAGGGATATGCGCAGACGCGGTCGTCGTGACCGTATGCGCAGATCATCGAGCGGTCAAATCCGACGTCGCGTGCCTTTGCCGCGGGAACGATGCAAAGCTCTGCCGAGAGAAGATCCTCCTCGGTGATGCCGTAGGTTTCATAGAGATAGTTTAGAACGCCCATTTTGACACTGTCCTTTTCCTCGCCGTCGAGGGGCTTGCTTCCTACGATGATGTTCAGCTTTTCTGCGGGGAACGCCTCACGGATGTTCTTGCCCATCTGACCCGATGCGAGGTGGGGAAGCAGATCGGTGATATACATCACGGGATCGGTGTCGTTCTCGCCGACGGTGATGTTTACGGTCGTGCCATCCTGCTTGATGACCACGCCGTGAAGTGCCAGGGGCATTGCGAGCCACTGATACTTGCGGACGCCGCCGTAGTAGTGCGTCTTGAAATAGCCGAGATTCTCGTTTTCAAACAGCGGATGCTGTTTCAGATCCAGGCGGGGAGAATCGATGTGGGCGGCGGAAATGCGCACGCCGCAG
>JAFTPJ010000004.1 GCA_017463405.1 Clostridia bacterium | reverse complement strand
TCCTGAAGGAGCACAATCCCCTGCGGCTGTTTGTTTACGCGGATATGCAATCCAAGATTGAACGCTGTAAGCTGAAGGCAGACGAGCATGAGGGGCTGTCCGACAAGGAGCTTTGCAGAAAGATCAAGCGAGTGGACAAAAATCGTGCAAAATACTACCAGTATTACACAGGACATACCTGGGGCAACCGCGCAAATTACGACCTTTGCGTCAACACCTCCGCAATTTCTGTGAAGGAATGTGCGGAAATGCTGGCGCATATGCTGGATAAACGGTAATAACACATAATAAAAATCCGCCGATTGGCGTACCTGTACCTGCGATAAAGCAGATATTAACGAAACCACCATTCAGCATTCGATTCTGGCTGGATGGTGGTTTTGTGTTTTTACTTTATACCTTTTTTGGCACAATAATCCAAAATGATTTTTTTGAAATGATCATACTTAAGACTGTTTTTTACATCGGTAACATCTACGTAAGCCCCCATATTCAAATTTTGAATAACAGCTTCCGCAACAAATGCCTCAAAATCATAATCATTTGTAAATGCTATCTCAATATCCGTGTTGATATTGCTATTCCTCGCTCCCATTTGCTTACAGCCTGAAATGATACACCAAGGCGTTCCCCTAATTCACTTTGCGTTAATCCTTTTATTTTTCGCAATTCGGCAATCGACAGTACACTTGAAAAGTGTAACACACTATACCTTGCAATGCAAGGCATGTGAAAAAGGACAGATATTAAATCTCTGTCCTTTTTGTTGTAGGGGCGACCGGTCGTCCGCGGACGTGCAATGCAATATTACTCTTGACACAATGCACGCCTCTACGGATTGATTTTTGATCAGGAAAGCCTGCTTTATGGAAAGCACTCCTTGGCGAATTTTTTATTATGGCTTGCAGATTCCGCAGGCGTCATATCCTTTGCTCTCTGCCTCTTCCCTTGTAGTGAAATAAATGCGATTTTCCTCGTCCGGCAATGATCTGCAATCCAAAGCGTGATACTTCTTTGAATTGAGATTGCCGATATAAGCATACTCTGCCACGGCGTTTGTGTCGGACTCCGTACGGTCGCTTTCTGTCGGATTGGTCACGGCGTCACTGTTCTTCTTTGTGGTAAAGGTCAGCGTTTTACCGTCGTTGCTCGTGCAAATAATATCTCCCTGCAGATCCGTGCGGTAAAGCTTGACGTCCGCGTCACGGTAGCGGGAGAGGATCTCCTCGTGCGGGTGTCCGTAGGAATTATCCGTTCCCACCGAGATCACACCATACGTCGGTGCGACCTCGCGCAAAAAGCGGTAGGAGCTGGAGGTATTGCTTCCGTGATGCCCGACCTTGAGCACCGTGGATTGCAGCTCGACTCCCGCATCCAAAAGATCCGCCTCCGCAGAGGATTCCATATCTCCTGTAAACAGGAAGGAAAGCTCCCCGTAGACGATGCGAAGGACGATCGACGTGTCGTTGGGTTCCTCATACTCCTGCAACGGTCCCACTACAGTTACCTCGGCAGAACCGATGGAAAAGCGGTCACCCGCAGTGGGAACGGTCAAGGACTTCCCTTGCGCTTCGACCTTGCTGACGAAATTTTGGAACGCCTTGGTGCTATATTCGGTAACGGGCGAGAACGCCGTACCAACCGTCGCGTAGGTCAAAGCCCCCGAAAGTCCGCCGACATGATCTTCGTGCGCATGTGTGCAAACGACGTAATCCAGATGATCGATACCAAGCTTTTGCAGATACGTATAGATCAGATTGCTGTCCTCGGCATTTCCGCCGTCGATCAGCATCGCGTCACCGTCACAAAGGATCAGTGCCGCATCCGCCTGCCCGACGTCAATAAAATGCACGGCGAAGGAGGAGTTTTCAGGCAGATTATCCTCGGAATCCGGCTGTGTAGGAGCTTCGGTCCGATCGGTTTTATATTCTTTTTTGTAGGTTTCCGTTTGGGAATCCGTAAGTGGAGTATCCGAAAGAAGATCACATCCGCAGAACGAAAACAGAAGCAGCAGTAAAAGCGCGAATGATAAAATCCGTTTTTTCATAACTGTCCTTCCCTTTCGCATCAGGTACCGAACTCAACGAGCTCCAAGCCCTCGTTATTGTCCAGCGTGTGACCGATGTGCCACTCGCTGTTGAACAGCAGAAAATCGTTTCCTCGGAAGTCCTGCACCCACTTGACGTCGAACAAATGCAGCTTTTTGGGGTCTGCTCCGTTGGCGATGCGGCGGATATACTGATAGGACTGCGGATACTGCTTGTAGGTTACGCCGTATTCCGCCTTCATGCGGGATTCCAGCACGTCGTATTGCAGCATACCGACAACGCCGACGTAAACGCGCTCCAAGCCTCCGCCCGGCTCGATGAAGATCTGAATCGCACCCTCTTGCGCGATCTGGTTCATGCCCTTTGCGAACTGCTTACGCTTCATGCTGTCGATCTGCTCGACCATGGCAAAGCACTCGGGGGCAAAGGTCGGGATGCCCTCGAACTGCACCTTATTGGATTTGTCACAAACCGTATCACCGATGGAGAAAATACCCGGATCGAACACACCGATGATATCTCCCGCATATGCCTCCTCGATGATCGAGCGCTCTTGTGCCATCATCTGCTGGGGCTGGGAAAGGCGGAGCGCCTTATCGCCCTGCACGTGGAAATATTCCTTGTCGCTCTCGAATTTACCCGACACAATGCGCATGAATGCGATGCGGTCGCGATGTGCCTTATTCATGTTTGCCTGAATTTTGAAAACGAATGCGGAGAAGGTCTCCTCAAACGGCGTGACCTCGGTCTCCCCTGCCTTGCGCGAAAGGGGCGCGGTGGTCATCTTCAAAAAGTGCTCCAGGAAAAACTCCACACCGAAGTTATTGAGCGCCGAGCCGAAGAACACGGGAGAGAGCTTGCCGCAACGAACCGCCTCCAGATCAAAATCGAAGCATGCGCCGTCCAAAAGCTCCACCTGCTCGGTCAGCTCCTCGCGTGCGTATGAGCCGATCAGCTCGTCCATGCGTGCGGTATCGGAGATGTCGCAATCGATGGAAGAAAGACGGTCGCGTCCGCGGTGCGAGTCACCGAATGCGAGTATCTTGTGTCCGTCGCGGTCGTAAACGCCCTTGAAGCCGACGCCACAGCCGATGGGCCAGTTCATAGGATACGTGCCGATGCCGAATTCCTTTTCCAGCTCGTCGAGCAGATCAAAGGGATCTCTTGCCTCGTGGTCGAGCTTGTTGATAAAGGTAAAGATCGGAATATGGCGCATCGCGCAAACCTTGAACAGCTTACGCGTCTGCGGCTCGATACCCTTTGCCGCATCGATGACCATGACTGCGCTGTCCGCCGCCATGAGCGTACGGTAGGTATCCTCCGAGAAGTCCTGGTGTCCGGGGGTGTCGAGAATATTGATGCAGTAGCCCTCGTACTCAAACTGCATGACAGACGAGGTGATGGAAATACCTCTCTTCTTCTCCATTTCCATCCAGTCGGAAACGGCGTGACGGTCGGATGCCTTACCCTTGACCGAGCCTGCGGTCTGGATCGCGCCACCGTAAAGCAAAAACTTCTCGGTCAGCGTGGTTTTACCCGCGTCGGGGTGCGAAATGATCGCAAACGTGCGTCGGCGGTTGATTTCCTGTTCCAAATGATTCATGTTCTGCATTCAAACCTTTCTGATTGTTCAACTTCATTTAACACTATATTATACCATATTTATCCCGACATTACAAGTATTTTCGGGTGAGAAAATTGAAGAAATTAAAGAAAGGCAGCCGTGTTGGCTGCCTTTGGAAAACCGTGTTACCATTTATGGTATTGATTATAGCAATTATGCCTCTTTTTAACAGCCAATTGTCGTCGTTTACTGCGGCATACCAACAGTCCATACGATTGCTGGGCGCCCAAAAATCACAGGCGGTCATTACAAAGCCAAGCACACGCTTGAAAATGATTGTCTTTGGTTTTTGAGTCCCCCAGGAAATCAAAGACAAAGTCAATTCATCATTTGCGTAATCATAATTGAAACCACAAAAAGTGTCATCATGGAGATGCATTTCTCTTGTATTGATAATTTGAACGTTTGTTTTGTTAATCGTCATATTTTTCACCATAAATCTCCTTTCCGGATTGATACAAACATTTTACATTTCGATTATAACACACCTTCCCTTCTCTGTCAAGTTGCCGAAAATAAAAATAGCAGTTTTCAAAATTCCAACGTTGTGGAACTGTATATAAACACGAACCCCGCACATAAAAACGTGCGGGGGCGTGTCAATTTTAGATTTTATATACTTTTTTCGCGTTATCCGCAAGAATCATGCGGCGCTCCGATTCAGAAAGATTCAATTTCATGAAGGTTTCCAGCTCGTGCACGGGATCCCACATCGGAAAATCACTGCCGAACAGAACCCGATCCGCCCCGTAGTAATCGATCAGATTTTTCACAAAAACCAAGTCGTCATTCACAAACGGAAACGTTGAGGAACAATCCACGTAGAGATTCGGTATCCTGTCAAATGCGCGCACGGCATCATCCCATACCGACCAGCCGCCGAAATGCGCACCGATCACGACAAGATTAGGAAAAGCCTTAAGCACGGGCAGGAGACGGTTGGGATTGGAAAAATCGTAGCGGTGATCCCCCGTATGCATCAGAATCGGAAGCCCCTCCGCCTCGCAAAGTTCGTATAGCCTGAACATGCGTCGGTCATCGATGGCAAAGCCCTGAATATCGGGATGAATTTTAATACCGTGCAATCCCAGCTCCTTGATCTGGGAAACGACCTCCTCCTGATCCGCACATTCGGGATGTGCCGCGCCCAGTCCCGTAAAGCGCTCGGGGGCGGTTGCAACCGAAGCCGCGATAAAGGCATTGATGCTTGCAACCTGCTTGGGGCTGGTCGCCACGGATTGTATGACAAAGTGATCGATTCCGGCACGGTTACCGATCTCCAACAACTCACTTGCCACTCCGTGGCACGTGGCATGGGTATCGTAAAAGGCATCGGTCCCCGCTACGGCGCGCTCCGCAATTTTTTCGGGATAGATGTGACAGTGCGCATCTATCACCGTATATTTTTTATCTACCATTGCTTTTTCCTTTAATTCGGCTTCTTCAGCCCCAGTTTTTCCACTGCATTTTCACGCATTTTGTATTTCAGAATTTTTCCTGCCGCGTTCATCGGGAAGGAATCCACAAAATCCACATACCGTGGCACCTTGTGGCGTGCCATGCTTGCGGCAACAAAATCTTTCATTTCCTGCTCGGTCATGCTCTCGCCCTCCTTGAGGATGATGCAAGCCATGATCTCCTCGCCGTACTTTTCATCGGGCACACCGATGACCTGCACGTCGCTGACTTTGGGACAGGTATAGATGAATTCCTCAATTTCCTTCGGGTAAATGTTCTCACCGCCGTGGATGATCATGTCTTTGAGGCGTCCCGTGATGAGATAATTCCCCTCGGGTGTGCGGCAAGCGAGGTCACCGGTATGGAGCCAGCCGTCCGCGTCGATCGTGGAGGCGGTTGCTTGCGGCATTTTATAGTATCCCTTCATAATATTGTAACCGCGGGCGACAAACTCGCCGTTGACACCGTCGGGACAATCCTCACCCGTTTCGGGATTGATGATCTTACACTCCACGTTGGCAAATGCGCTTCCAACCGTTTCGGTACGAACCTCAAGAGAATCGTAATAGCTGCTCATGGTGCATCCGGGAGACGCCTCGGTTTGTCCGTAAACAGAGACAATCTCTCGCATGTTCATGACCTGCGTTGCCTTTTTCATCAGATCCGCGGGACAGTTGGAGCCTGCCATGATACCAATGCGCATATGCGAGAAATCGGTCTTTGCAAAATCCTCGTGCTCCATCATAGCGATGAACATGGTAGGAACGCCGTTGAACGCGGTGATATGCTCGTTATGGACACAAGCCAGCGCGGGCTTCGGCGAGAAATACGGGAGCGGCAACATGGTCGTTCCGTGCGTCATGGACGCCGTCATTGAAAGCACCATGCCGAAGCAATGGAACATCGGCACCTGAATCATCATGCGGTCTGCTGTGGAAAGATCCATGTGGTCACCGATATATTTACCGTTATTGACGACGTTGTAGTGCGTCAGCATAACGCCCTTCGGGAATCCCGTTGTACCGGAGGTATACTGCATGTTACAAACGTCATCCTTATCGACTGCCGCAGCCATGCGATAAACCTCGCTAACGGGGACTTGCGATGCATGCTCCAGCGCATCGTTCCAATCCATGCATCCCTTCTGACGGAAGCCGACGGTAATGACGTTGCGCAAAAACGGCAGTCGTTTGCTGTGCAGGGGCATTCCCGGCTTGAGCTTTTCCAACTCGGGGCAAAGTTCAGCGATGATCTTACCGTAATGGGTATCCTTGGAGCCCTCGGTCAGAATCACAGTATGCGTATCCGACTGCTTAAGCAGATACTCCGCCTCGTGAATCTTATACGCCGTATTGACGGTAACCAATACCGCGCCGATCTTGACGGTTGCCCAAAAAGCAATATACCATTGCGGAACGTTGGACGCCCAAACCGCAACGTGCGTTCCCGCCTTGACGCCAAGCGCAATCAAGGTACGCGCAAACTCGTCGACGTCATCGCGAAACTCGCTGTAGGTGCGGGTATAATCAAGCGTTGTATATTTGAACGCATATTGGTCGGGAAATTCCTCGACCATGCGATCAAGCACATCGGAGAAGGTCGCATCGATCAGAAGATCCTTTTTCCATACGAATTTACCCGTATGTGCGCGGTTGTAGTAGAGTGTTTTTTCATTGCGCGAGGTATCGCTGAACTGTCGCATGAAGCCGACGAACTGGGCGAAAATGATCTCCATATCATCCAACTCCTCGCACCATGCGGGATCCCAGACGAGTGAGAGGAAGCCGTCGTAATTGACCGAGCGCAACGCCAGCATCATATCCTTGATCGGAAGCTCACCCTCGCCGATCAGACAATGCTCTACACCCTCCTCCGTACGCTGTGCATCACAGATATGGACGTGGCGGACATATGCGCCGAGATTTTTGATGATCTCCTCGGGGGTTTCACCGCCTTCGAAATATGCAGCGGAGAAATTCCACAGTGCCGCCAGATGATCACTTGCAAATCTCTCCAGCATATCTCGCAATTTCACCGTTTTTGCAAACAGACCTGCGGTTTCCAGAAGAAGCGTCACGCCGATGGCTTCCGCCTCGGGCAGGAGCGTATCGATCACGGACGCGACGTTTTCGACGGCACTGTCAATATTCCCAGCATTGTTTGCGCGCAAACGTATATATGGAATATGCAGATTTGAGGAGATCTCCATGCATTTGCGGATCTCCGCTCTGCTCTCCTCTGCTGTATCGGCATCTGCGGGATCGCAGATCGCGTCAATACAAGGAATCTGCAACTTCTTTTCGTACATTTTCCGCAGAGTTGCAGCTGCGGCGTAATCGTGAAACGCGCCGTTTTTATCAGTAAACAGGCTGTTATGAATATTATGAAGCTCGATTCCCGTAAAATTCATGCTTTCTGCAATATCGCAGAAATCGTCAAAGGTACGGTCGTGCCATCCCTTTGTGGAAAAGGAAAATTTCATACCGTTGCCTCCTCGTAAACAATCTTATTCACCGCATTGAGATATGCGCGAATGCCTGCGCCAATGATGTCTGTGGAAATTCCGTTACCGGAATACAGTTTACCGTCAAAGCGAAGCTTCACCAACGCCGAGCCCATTGCCTCTTTTCCCTCGGTCACAGCCTGAATTTGAAAATCATCCAGCTCGTAATGATAGCCGATAATCTGCTCGATCGCGCGGAACGCGGCATCGACGGGACCGTCACCGATGCAGATTCCGATCGTCTGCTTTCCGTCCTTTGCCAGGGTAATCTGTGCGCTGGAGGAAATAATATTGCCATTGTTGATGACGTAGCTGACCAGCTGATAGGTTGCGGGAACCTGCAATGCAACGCTTGCAACGATCGCCTCAAGCTCCTTTGAGCCCACGCGTTTCTTTGCAGCAACACGTAAAAATTCATCGTAAACCTTATTTTTATCCTCAATGGAGAGGTCATAGCCCAGCGTTGCAACCGCTACCGACACATCCTCCTGTGTATCATTTCCGTCAAGATAGATTTCTTCTACATTCGACGAAACGGTGACCGTGCTCTTATCGTTCTTTGCATTGTCAAGCACCCAAACGATCTGCTTGACGGTTCGGTTCAGCTCGGTATAGCGGATTCCCGTTGCAAACGAATAGGTAACGCCGCAATTCTTAATCATTCCCGCAAAAGTTTCAAGTGAGATACTGTCGTTGCCGACAGTGGTCTTTACACCGGATGCGCCGACCTTAACCGCCAGAACTGCAGAGGCGCAAGCCATTCCGTTTTTGTTATCACATTTGACATTGACGGGAACCGAAACATTATCTGCAATCGCTTTGACAAACGAAGCAAAATCGTCGGGAAGCTTTTCTGCGGCATTATCGTAAAGTGCAATTTCAACCGCGCCCGCCCCGATTGCGGTATCAATTGCCTTCGTCAAAAAATCAAACTCGGCACGCGTGGCATCAATGGCACAAAATTCAACGTCTGCACATTTTTCCTTTGCGGCGGAAACCGTTTTTTCGATCCAAGCAAGCATCTTGTCGGGCTTTTTATGGCAGGTATATTCCATACCGACGGGAGATACGGGAAGCTCGATGCGAATGCGCGGGTGTACCGCGTTGGAAACAGCGGAGATTGCGTTCTCGACGCTCTCCGCCGTCAAACCCGCGGCGACGGAAATCACGCTCTTTTTTACAAAGGAGGAAACCGTGCGGATCAGCAACGTATCGGTTCTGGAGTTCACGATTTCGGGCATTTCGATCACATCAACGTCCAGCTTTTCCAGCTGGCGTGCAATCTCGATTTTTTCCTTGAAGCTGAAGCTACTGCCCTCGCGACAAAGTGTTGCATCTGCAATTTTAATTTGTTTCATATTCTTTCTCCTTTCAGTGCTCCGAGAATCCGTACAAAAATCTCCGAAGCGGAATATGCTCCACCTCGGAGATGAATTTCAAAATTCGCGGTCTGTACGCGGTTGCCGATACAAACGGACACCCTGTATGATCTGTCAAAAAATATATCTTATTATACCATTTGTTTTTGGATTTGTCAATAGCTTTTCGAAAAAATATTATTTTTTCAATCGTTTATAAAGTGCGTATGCCGTGACGATGCTTGTTACGTAAGTATCTTCCACCGCAAAAACAGCGCTTTTGCCCGAGAGGGCGCAATGCTTTTCAGATATGCATCCGCGCACAGACACAGAAAACAGCCGTTGTCAAGATTGGGCAATGCGGGAAAATCGAATCCCTCCGCCGTGTAGATGGGCGTGCCGTTCGTTTCCACACGATCCGCGATTCAGACATCCGTTTTTGCCGATTATTTTATAAGGTATGTCCAGCCGAAGGTATCCTCGATCTTTCCACACTGAATACCGGTGAGCGTATCATACAGATGCTGTGTAAGCGCACCGATGTTACCGCCATTGACGGTATATTTGTGATCCTTGTAGCAAAGCTCACCAATGGGAGACACGACTGCAGCTGTTCCGCAGCCCCATGCTTCTTCAAGCGTGCCGTCCGCCATCGCCTTGGAAAGCTCGTCGATGCTGATCAGGCGTTCGCTGACGTTGTAGCCCTCCTTTTTGAGAACCTCGATGCAGGACTTTCTGGTAATACCGGGAAGGATCGATCCGGTAAGTGCGGGCGTGATGATCTCGCCGTTGATCTTGAACATAACGTTCATTGCACCGACTTCCTCGATGTACTTGCGCTCAACGCCGTCAAGCCAAAGCACCTGGGAGTAGCCCTTTTGTGCGGCTCTCTCACCCGCACGGTTACTTGCCGCGTAGTTACCGCCGCATTTTGCGTATCCGGTACCGCCGCGCACTGCACGAACATCCTCGTCCTCGATCATGATCTTGACAGGGTTGATGCCTTCCTTATAATAACTGCCGACAGGAGATGCAATGATCACGAAAGTTGCGTTATGAACTGCGTGAACGCCGAGAGACTCGTCGTTTCCGAACAGATACGGACGCAGATACAGGGACGTACCGGGAGCGGAGGGCGTCCATGCTTCCTCCGATTTTACCAGTGTGGTCAACGCCTCCAGCATCATCTCCTCGGGCATCTGCGGCAGGCACAGACGCTCTGCGGAGTTGTTCATACGGCGGATATTTTCCATGGGACGAAACAACTGCACCTTACCGTCAGCACGGCGATACGCCTTCAAGCCCTCGAAAATCTCGGAGCCATAGTGCAGAACCGTGGATGCGGGATGCAGAGAAAGGTTGCCAAACGGAATGATTCTTGCGTCGTACCAGCCCTTTTCCTTGGAATAATCCATCATAAACATATGATCGGTGAAAACCTTGCCGAAGCCGAGCGTGCTGCTATCGGGCTTTTCCTTCGGGCAGGTGGTTTTTGTAATTGAAATATTCATTGTATGATTCCTTTCTGCACGGTGCCGATCAGCATTCCGCACCGATGCGCATAGCCTTGAGGTTAACCTCCATCATATCCGCATGCTTGGCGGAAATGACCTTTTTCAGAGACGAGTTGACACTGTCCTCGTTAAAATCGTCCAGCTCCTTGAGTAGCTTGCCAACGATAATCATGTTTGCAAGCGTCGGCATACCGTTCTCACTTGCAAGACGTGTTGCGGGAACGTAGAAAACCTTAACATCATCGCGCTTAACCTTCCTTTCGATCAGCGTGGAATCTGCAATGATCATTCCACCGGGTGCTACGTTGTCCTCGAATTTATCGAGAGACGGCAAATTCATCGCGATCAGAACATCAGGCTTGGAAACGATCGGAGAGCCAACAGCATCATCGCTGACGATAACGCTACAGCTTGCCGTGCCGCCACGCATTTCGGGGCCGTAGGACGGGAGCCAGCTGACCTGCTTTTCATCGATCAGACCCTTATAAGCAATAAACTTTCCTGCAAACAGGATTCCCTGTCCGCCGAAGCCGGAAAACAACATCTGTTTCGTGCTCATTTCGTCCCCTCCTCTGCGCTTCTGTCCTTATAAACCCCCAGAGGGTAATAAGGAATCATTTTTTCATCGATCCACTCCAGTGCCTTCTGCGGCGTCATACCCCAGTTGGTCGGGCAGGTGGAGAGCACCTCTACCAGAGAGAAGCCCTTGCCGTCGATCTGATTCTGGAACGCCTTTTTGATCGCCTTCGTGGCATTGTTGACATTCTTGACGCTGTTGACAGTAACACGCGTCAGATACTCGGGACCGTCCAGTTCAGCCAGCATCTCGCAGACACGGATCGGAAAACCGCACGCCTTGACGTCACGTCCGTAAGGAGAGGTCTGTGTAACCTGTCCGGGAAGCGAGGTGGGTGCCATCTGACCGCCGGTCATACCGTAGATTGCGTTGTTGATAAAGATTATAGTAATATTCTCGTTTCTTGCAGCGGCATGAACCGTTTCAGCCATACCGATGGAAGCGAGATCTCCGTCACCCTGATAGGTAAAGACGATGTGCTCCTCGGGATTGGCACGCTTAACACCGGTTGCAACAGCTGGCGCACGACCGTGTGCTGCCTCGATCATATCACAATTGAAGTAATTGTATGCCATAACAGAGCATCCGACGGGAGCAACACCGATGGTTTTCCCTTCGATGCCCAATTCGTCAATGACCTCCGCTACCAGGCGGTGAACGATGCCATGGGTACAACCCGGGCAATAATGCAACGGCACGTCTGCCAGTGCATGGGGCTTTTCAAATACAACTGCCATTAGTTTGCACCTCCGTTTTTCGCAGCGTTTTGGATTGCTTCAAGCACCTGTTCGGGAGACAGGATCATACCGCCCACGCGGTTACACAGAAGCACGGGAGCCTTGCATTCGGTGGCAAGACGAACGTCCTCGATCATCTGCCCCATCGAAAGCTCCACGGAAATGAAGGTCTTTACGTGATCCGCAGCGCGGCGGAACACTGCCTTCGGGAAGGGCCACAGGGTGATTGGGCGGATCATACCGACCTTGATCCCCTGGCGTCTTGCCTCGTTGATGGCATTTTTAGAAACACGAGCTGCAATGCCGAATGCCGCAATGCAGATTTCGGCGTCATCCATCATGTATTCCTCATACATCGTCTCGTTTTCCTCTACCACGCGATAACGCTCGTAGCGTGCGAAATTCAACTGCTCGAGCTCGTCCGGGATCAAGGAGAGCGAGTTAACGATGTTATGTGGTCTTTGCATCTTTGTGCCGTTGGTTGCCCAAGGCTTTTCAGGGGCGGGCTTGACCTCAAGGTCAAGTGCTACGGGCTCCATCATCTGCCCCATGGTACCGTCAGCGAGGATCATGGAGGTCATACGATACGTATCTGCCAGTTCAAAACCCTTGACGGTCAGCTCTGCCATCTCCTGCACGGATGCGGGAGCGAGAACAATCATATGGAAATCTCCGTGACCTGCGCCGCGCGTTGCCTGGAAGTAATCGGACTGGCTGGGTTGGATACCGCCAAGACCGGGACCGCCGCGCTGTACGTTGACGACGAGCGCGGGAAGATCAGAGCCTGCGAGATAAGAGAGACCTTCTCCCTTGAGAGAAATTCCGGGGCTGGAGGAGGAGGTCATGACACGGTAGCCCGCACTTGCGACACCGTAGACCATATTGATCGCCGCGATCTCACTCTCCGCCTGGAGAAAGGTACCGCCGATCTTGGGCATTCTCTTTGCCATATATGCCGCGATTTCGGTCTGCGGCGTGATCGGATAACCGAAATAATGTCTGCATCCGGCAAGAAGCGCCGCCTCGGCGATGGCTTCGTTGCCTTTCATCAAAACCTTTTCTGCCATTGTTTCACTCACCTTTCCACTGTGATAATGCAATCGGGACACATGGTTGCACAGAATGCACAACCGATGCAAGCCTCGGGCTTTTCTGCCTCAACGGGATGATGTCCCTTTTTATTGATCTTGTCGGGTGCCAGAATCAGCACCTTTTTCGGGCAAGCGTTCACACACAGCCCGCAACCCTTACAATTGTCGGTCTTAAATGTTAATTTTGCCATAATATGTACTCCTTTTTTGTGTTACAGCTTTTTCTGCAGATGCAGGGCAAACAGATTCGGAATGGGTTCCTTCAGTTCGGAATAAAGTGCTTCCTCCACCGTGGTCATCACCAACGGAAGTCCCGATTTTTGTGCGGTTTCGTTGGCGTATGCCATTGATCCGAGCACGTCCGCTGCAGTGGTTTCACGTCCGAGGTTCGAATTATTGATCAAGCCCGTGAAGCGAATACCCCCTGCCTGCTCGATCTCACGCATCACCTCGATCGTAGACTCCGCATCGCGCGTGAGCGGTCGAAAGCGATTGATAACCATCAACATCTCATAATCGTTCTCCGCAAGAATTGCGGGTGCGATACGCCCCAGCACCAACGCGCCGCGATCGTCACCACCGATATCGAGAATAACTCTCATACTACGGTCATCAGTGATTGCATACAGATCCTGCGGCAGTGCGGGAATATCCACGTTACTGTTCGCATATTCGGAGCAGATCAGTCGGATGCCCGCATCCTGCAGATCATCGATACTGTCCTTGGTCCGATAATACGGATTGACGATGTCGAGATCGGCAATGGCTACGTTGGGATATTTTTGTTTCCATGCCTTTGCAAGATTGACAGCAATATTCGTTTTTCCGCTACCGTAATGACCGCAAAGCAACAAAATACGCTTGTTCTCTATCATAATTTATTCCTTTGAATCTTTCCGCTTGTGGTTTTGGGAAGCTCGTCACGGAAGACGACCACACGCGGGTATTTGTATGGAGCGGTATGCTCTTTGACGTAATTCTGAATTTCCTTTTTGAGCTCCTCCGTTGGCTCGGTTCCCTTTGTCAGGACGATTGATGCCTTGACGATTTGCCCTCTGACCTCATCGGGCATCGGAGATACGCCGCACTCCAAGACGTACGGGAGCTCCATAATAACGCTTTCGATTTCGAACGGACCGATACGGTAGCCCGAGGATTTAATCACGTCGTCCACACGTCCGACGTACCAATAGAAGCCGTCCTCGTCCATCCAAGCGGTATCGCCCGTATGGTAATAGCCGTCGTGCCACACCTCTGCCGTCTTTGCGGGGTCGCGATAGTATCCCGTAAAGAGTCCGCAAGGAACGCCGTTTTTGAGGTTGACCACGATCTCTCCCGTCTCACCGACAGCAACGGGCTTACCGTCGCTGTCCACAAGCTCGACGTCGTAAATCGGTGCGGGCTTACCCATCGCTCCGATTTTATGCGACGCACCGACCATGTTTCCGATGATCATTGTACTTTCGGTCTGACCGAAGCCCTCGAGAATCTGGAGCCCCGTCGCCTTTTCGAACTGACGGTAAACCTCGGGATTGAGTGCTTCGCCCGCCGTTGTCATATGCTTGACCGACGAGAAATCGTATTGAGAAATATCCTGCTTGATCATCATGCGCAGCATCGTGGGAGGTGCACAGAAGGTTGTGATGTTGTATTTTGCAAACATCGGAAGGATATCCGCCGCATCGAAACGGTCGAAATCGTAAACAAAGGTTGCCGCCTCGCAGAGCCACTGTCCGTAAAGCTTACCCCACATCGATTTTGCCCACCCGGTTTCGGAAATAGTGAAATGCAGACCGTTGGGGTCTACGTTGTGCCAATACTTTGCGGTATGGAAGTGACCGAGCGCGTATTTGTAGTTGTGTGCCGCAATCTTAGGGTACCCTGTCGTACCCGAGGTGAAGAACATCAGCATCAGATCATCACCGCCGGGAGCATTCTCACCGCGCTTGTAGTGCGAGCTGTAGAGCGTGTATTCCTCATCGAAATTGCGCCAGCCCTCGCGCTCGCCGCCGACCAGGATCAAATGCTTGAGCTCGGGCGCATTCTTTGCCGCAAGCTCCACCTGATGTGCGGTGTCACCGTCTGCGGTACACAGAATCGCGCTGACGCCAGCCGCTTGGAAGCGATATTCAAAATCGTGCTCCTGCAACTGATTGGGAGCGGGGATCGCAACAGCTCCAAGTTTATTCAGACCGATCATTGCAAACCAGAACTGGTAGTGACGCTTAAGCACCAGCATAACGCGGTCACCTTTTTTGATGCCGAGGGACTTGAAATAGTTGGCACACTGTGCCGACGCGCGCTTGATATCCTTGAAGGTGAATCGACGCTCGGTTTTATTTTGATCGATGTGCAGCATGGCGAGCTTTGAGGGCTCTTTATCTGCCAGCTCATCGACAAGATCAAATGCAAAGTTAAAGTTTTCGGTATTTTTAAATTTGATCGACGTGGGCGTGCCCTTTTCATTTTCGACCACATCGATGTATTTCTGATAGATACGCTCCTTGGTATCCTTTTTCGCTACGGGGCTTGCGACTGCCTTTGAGGGCATCAATTCGGGAATCGGCTCTCCCGTGGGATTGAGAACAATTGCGTAAAATTCGCAATCCTGACCGTCGACGGCGATCATACCGTGCGGCGTGGAGCTATCGTAATAAATGCTGTCACCGGGACGCAGGATCTCCTTATGGGAGCCGACCTGCACCATCAGGTGACCGGAGATAACGATATCGCACTCCTGACCTGCGTGGGTCGTCAGCTCTATATCCTTCGTCTGTGCTTCCTCGCTGTATCCGCTACGGACGTACAAAGGCTCGGCAATGCGGTTTTGGAATGCCGCGGCAAGGTTGTAATACACCATGCCGTGTGCCTGCTCGATACGCTGTCCCGCACCGCTTCTGGTGACCGTGTAGGATTTCAAAGTCGGGCTGACGCCGTCGATGATATCCGTGACGTTGACACCGAATGCCAACGCACAGCGGTAAATGAATGCAAAGTTGAGGTCGTTCTGACCGTTTTCACACTTGAGGTACTCCTCTGTAGTGACATCGGTCTTTGTTGCCATTTCCTCCGGCGTATAGCGTGTAATTTCACGCAGCTCGCGGATACGCGCCGCCATTTCCCGGATTTTAAAATCCAACCCGCTCATCTGTTTCATTATTTCTCTCCTTTTCCGGGACGATAAAAGGCACCCGTCCCAAAGCGAAAATAACCTTGAGACGAGTGCCATATATTCATACACCCGCGGTACCACTCAAATTGCGGATCTTCCGCCCCTCTTGAAGCCAAACAGCCTCTATGCGTTCACGCAGCAATCACGGAAAGGTTCTACTCAAATCCGTATACGGACCTTTTCTTCCTTTCGGCTCGGAAGCTACCGACTCAAGCTTGGTTCGATGGCTTGCACCTCCCGCCATCTCTCTGCAGAAACCTCTGTGCTCACGTCCTCTTCGTCAACGCCTTTTGAATAAAATTATTTTACCATAACTTTAGGTATTTGTCAATAGTTTTTCGAAATTTTTTCGACAGTATTTTCTACCTATATGATTAAAGCTTATTTCTCTGGATCTTACCGCTGATGGTTTTGGGGAGCTCGTCACGGAAGACAACCACACGCGGATATTTGTACGGAGCGGTATGCTCCTTGACGTAATTCTGAATCTCCTTCTTCAGCTCCTCTGTGGGCTCGGTCCCCTTCGTCAGTACGATCGACGCCTTGACGATCTGCCCTCTGACCTCATCGGGCATTGCGGAAACGCCGCACTCCAGAACGTAAGGCAACTCCATGATAACACTTTCGATTTCGAACGGACCGATACGGTAGCCGGAGGACTTGATCACGTCGTCCACACGTCCGACGTACCAATAGAAGCCGTCCTCGTCACGCCATGCGGTATCGCCCGTGTGGTACATACCGTCGTGCCATACCTCCTGCGTTTTTGCTTCATTCTTATAATAGCCTGCAAACAGACCGCAAGGAACCTTTTTATCGGTGCGGACAACGATCTCGCCTGTTTCACCGTCTGCCACGGGATTGCCGTCGGGATCGACGATATCCACGTCGTAAAGCGGTATCGGCTTACCCATCGAGCCGATCTTATGCGTACCGCCGATGAGGTTGGCGATCGTAAGCGTCAGCTCGGTCTGACCGAAGCCCTCCATGATCTGCAGTCCCGTTGCCTTTTCAAATTGGCGATAAACCTCGGGATTGAGTGCCTCGCCCGCCGTGGTCATGTGACGGATCGATGACAGATCGTATTTGGAGATGTCCTCCTTGATCATCATGCGCAGCATCGTGGGAGGTGCACAGAAGGTGGTGATATTGTATTTTGCGAACATAGGAAGGATATCAGCCGCCGAGAACCGATCGAAATCGTAGGTAAAGACTGCCCCTTCGCAAAGCCACTGTCCGTAGAGCTTGCCCCAAAGTGCTTTACCCCAACCGGTTTCGGAAATGGTAAAATGCAGGCTACCGTCACTGACGCCATGCCAATGCTTTGCCGTTACAAAATGTCCAAGCGCATATTTGTAGTTATGTGCAGCGATTTTGGGATAGCCCGTGGTTCCCGATGTGAAGAACATCAGCATCAGATCGTCGCCGCACGGCGTATCCTCGGTGCGGTTGAAATGTGAGCTGTAGAGCTGATATTCCTCATCAAAATCTCTCCAACCTTCTCTCTTGCCGCCAACAAGGATTTTGGTCTTGAGCATCGGGCATTTATCCTGTGCAAGATCAACTTGACGTGCTACGTCACCGTCGGCAGTACAAAGAATTGCGCTGACATCCGCAGATTCAAAGCGATATTCGAAATCATGTTGCTGGAGCTGATTGGTTGCGGGAATCGCGATTGCGCCGAGCTTGTGCAGACCGAGAATTGCAAACCAGAACTGATAGTGACGCTTGAGCACCAGCATCACGCGGTCGCCCTTTTTGATTCCCATTGCCTTGAAGTAGTTTGCACACTGCGCAGATGCTCTTTTCATATCCTTGAAGGTAAAGCGCCGTTCGACCTTATCCTTTGTCAGATGAATCATCGCGAGCTTTTCGGGATTCTTCTTTGCAATTTCATCCACAACGTCAAATCCGAAATTGAATGTGTCCTCGTTTTGGAAATCGATCGATTGAAGAAGTCCGTTTTCATCCTCAACCGTCGTAATGAAGTTCTCACTGACCAGCTTTTTGTCAGACGCCTTCATAGGAAGAAGCGTGTTGCGGATGACCTTCTCCTCCTCATTCTCACCGGGAAGCACAACCGCTACAAACAGGCAATCCTTGCCGTCGATCGCAATCATACCGTGCGGCGTGGAGCTGTTATAATAAATGCTGTCACCCTCGCCGAGATACTCGATATTGTCACCGATCTGCACCTTGAGTCTCCCCTCAAGCACCATATCAAATTCCTGTCCGGAGTGCTTGGTCAGATGGATCGGCTTGCTTTGCAGATCAGCATTGTATTCGTATCGAACCCAATACGGCTCCGCGATCTTCTTGCGGAACATCGGCGCCAAGTTGGAAATTTCGATGCCATCCTCCTTCGCCGTTTGTTGCCCCTGCCCGCGGCGGGTAACAGTGTAAGATGACAGGTGCGCACTGCGTCCCTCCAAGAGATCCGTAATTCCGATTCCAAACGCCAACGAGCATTTATGAATAAAGGTAAAAGGAAAATCCAATTCTCCGCTTTCGTAGCGGCGGTATTCCTCGACCGACACCTCGGTCTTTTCTGCCATCGTTGCTTCGCTGAAATCGAAAATTTCACGCATCTCGCGAATACGCTGTGCCACTTCCTGTAATTTTTCCGTTTCGATGAGTGCCATTCTTCATTTCCTCCTTGTAAAAAAATAACCCGTCTCAAAGCCTTTTCCTTTGAGACGGGTGTAATATACACTCGCGGTACCACTCAAATTGCGGTAAACTCACCGCCACTCTCGGAATCTGACAATTCCTATGCCTTGACGCAGCAATCACGGGAGTACTCTACTCGACTGTTGTTTTTGGAGCCTCCGGCTCGGAAGTGATGGGCACTTGAACATTCGCACTGTCGGTTCACACCAATCCCGACTCTCTGTAAGCGTTCCCGTTCTGCCTTCTTCGTCATTGCCTTTAGATTTTATAAAGATGCAATTATTATATCACATCATAAATGATTTGTCAATAGCTTTTTTCAAAAAAATTGAAAAAAATTAATCCTCACAATTTTCCCAGTTATGATACACATCGATCACGTCGTCATCCTCTTCCAACTTTTCGATCAGAAGATTCATAAACTTGATATCATCCTCACCCTCAAGCGTGACAGAGGTAGACGCCTGCTTGGTCTTTTCCGCGGACAAAATTTCATAGCCTGCGTTTTTCAGATCCTCCTGAATGCCGTAAACGTCATCGGGCTCGGTGGTAACGATGAAAACATCTCCCTCTGCTTTGAAGTCTGCGGCGCCTGCCTCGAGTGCGGTTTCCATCAGCTTATCCTCATCCACGTCACCGTCCTCGTTATTGATAACGATTTCTCCGACGTCGGTAAAAAGGTAGCCCACGCAACCGGTCTGTCCCATGTTGCCGTGATACTTGGAGAAATAGGAGCGCACGTTTCCTGCGGTACGGTTGCGGTTATCGGTTGCGGCGGTAACAATGACAGCCACGCCTGCTGGGCCGTAGCCCTCGTAGGTAACCTCCTCAAAGGATTCACCCGTGGAGCCCATTGCCTTTTTGATACAACGCTCGATGTTGTCGTTCGGTACATTGTTTGCCTTTGCCTTCTGAATCAGGTCACGCAGTTTAGAGTTGGAGACGGGATCTCCACCGCCCTCCTTGACCGCTACAGTAATTTCTTTGCCGATCTTTGTAAAAATCTTACCTCTTGCGGCATCGGTTTTTTCTTTCTTGTGCTTGATATTCGCCCATTTGCTATGTCCCGACATAATTTATAATTTCCTTTCAATGATTTACTGAATAATTTATACACGATCGGTCTTTTTCAGGCAGATCAGAGAAAATGCGGAGCCGAGAACGTGCTTTGTTGCTTCGGTCAGCTTGATTCTCGTAAGTCTTACGCGTGTGTCGGGCTCGTTGACGATCCGACATTCATGATCAAATTTATTGAACGCAACGGAAAGATCCAGAATGAATCTGGTGATCACAGAAGGTTCGTAGTCGCGGATCGCAGTCAGCACGCGCTCCTCATACTGCGACATGATCTTCAGAAGCGCCGCTTCCTCGTCACAGGTAATCTTACCTCCGTCACCGAGCGTCTCCCCCTTCACTTTTTCCAACACGGAGCAGGTACGCGCGTAGGTGTACTGCACGTAGGGACCCGTATTCCCGTCGAAGCTGAGTGCGTCCTCCAGATTGAAGTTGATATCTTTGATGCGGTTATTGGTCAGATAGTAGAATACGATTGCACCGACGCCAACCGCCTCGGCAACCTCATCCTTATCCGCAAGATCGGGATTTTTCTCTTCCATGATGCCCTTGACCTTCTCGATGGCAAGCGAAAACAGATCCTTCAAAAGCACGACATTACCCGTTCTGGTAGCAAGCTTTGCGCCATTGAGTGACACCGTACCGTAAGGAACGTGCACCAACTGATCGTACCAATCGTAGCCCATCAGCTCGACGACCTTGAACCACTGTGCATAATGCAGACACTGTTGTGCGCTGGTAACGTAGATTGCCTTATCGAAATGATAATTCTCCTTACGGTAAACAGCCGCTGCAATATCACGTGTGGGATAGAGCGTGGAGCCGTCGCGCTTGAGAATCAGACAAGGCGGCATATTATATTCGGAAAGGTCAACAATGGAAGCGCCGTCATCGATCTTCAACAGATTCATATCGCGAAGCTTCTGCACCTGCGCGGGCATTTTGTCGGTATAAAAGCTCTCACCCTTGTAGGAATCAAAGGTAATGCCGAGCTGCTTGTAGGTCTTATTGTATTCCTCGAGGCTGATGGCAACAAACCATGTCCATAGCTCGAGATTTTCTTCGTCTCCCATTTCCAGCTTATGGAACTCGGCGCGGGATTCATCCGCAAGCTCCTGATCAGCGGGCATACCGTTTTCGGGATCCCCCTTGATCGCATTGTTGATGCGGACATAAAGCTCTACCAGCTTATCGATTCCGCCCTTTTCAACCGCCTCTCGGCTTCCCCATTTGCGGTATGCGACAATCAGCTTACCGAACTGCGTGCCCCAGTCACCGAGATAGTTGATGCCGTAACACCTGTACCCCGCAAATTCGTGAAGTTTGCGCAACGAATGCCCGATGACGGTCGTGCCGAGATGTCCGATGTGAAACGGCTTTGCGACGTTCGGTGAGGAATAATCCAGAACAACCATTTTCCCGTTTCCGATGCTCGGTGCACCGTAGGCTTCCTTTTTCTCCAGAATTTCGGGCAAAACATTTTTGCAAAGATAAGCATTGTCAATACGGATATTCAGATATCCATTGACCGCCTCGGCGTATCCGACTGCCTCATCCTCCAGTCCATCAATCAAAGCCTGTGCGATCTGCACCGGCGAACGACGAAGAATTTTGGAAAGTTTGAAGCACGGAAACGCAAGGTCTCCCATATTGGTATCGGGCGGATATTCCAGCATCGCGGCGACATCTGCCGCTTCGAGCGCGGAATCGGCATTGAGCTTTTTAACATTTTCAACGATTTTTTCGGCAATCCGTTGTTTAATGGTCAGCATACGTAATCCTTTCAAAAAATTCTAACTATAATATTATACAATAATTATACGGCAAATTCAAGATTTATTTTTCATTATTTTACGGTCAGCGAAGCGGTATGCGCTTGTATAAATTGCAGTAAAGCCGCGCGATCCAGCAACAGCTGTGCCCCACGTGTGCCCGAGCTGACGGTAATCTGTTCAAACTGCAAAGCACTTTCGTCGACATATGTCGGAAACAGTTTTTTCATTCCGATCGGCGAACATCCGCCGCGGATATATCCCGTGAGTCCCAGCAGATCCTTGACGTGGATCATCTCAATTTTTTTATTGCCCGTGATTGATGCCGCACGCTTGAGATCCAATTCCTTCGCTACAGGAACACAGAACACCAGCGGTCCCGTTTTGTCTCCACGTGCCACTAGGGTCTTGAACATTTTTTCCATCGGAAACTGCAGCTCCTCGGCAATGTGAACTCCCGAAAGATCATTCTCATCCACCGTATACGTCAGTGTTTCGTACGGAATTTTTGCGGCATCCAGCATCCGCATCGCATTTGTTTTTTGCATATCAGTATTCCTTTTCAACGATATTCTTCGATCATTTCCCGAGCGGCGTCCCGCTGTACCGTCGTGACGTGAATACCGCCGAGAATCCGCGCGATCTCCTCAATGCGAGCCTCATCGTCAAGTTCAGTCACGTCGGTCTCCGCACGACCGTCCCGCTCCTGCTTTTGGATGCGGAAATGCGTGTCCGCAAGGGAGGCAATCTGCGCGGAATGTGTGACGCAAAGCACCTGCACATTTTTCGCACTTTCCTTGAGCTTGATTCCGATCTTTCGTGACGTTTTTCCGGACACGCCCGTATCAACCTCGTCAAAAATCACGGTTGATGCACCGTCACGGTCGTTGATTACCGAGCGCAGTGCCAGCATGATACGCGAAAGTTCGCCGCCGGAAGCAATCTTTGCCATCGGCAAAAGAGGCTCGCCCGGGTTGGTGGCAATCAGAAATTCCACATCGTCAGCGCCGCTTTCCGACAACTCTGCGGGAGTGATCGCAATCTCAAAGCGTACCTTTGGCATATCCAGAAAGGTAAGCGCCTCCGTCACCTGTGCCGTGACCTCCCGTGCGGCAAATGATCTGATTTCCGACAGCATGGCAGCTGCCTCCGATGCCTCCCTTGTCAGCTGCCGTACGCGCGTTTCCAGCTGTATCCGAACCTCATCCGAAAGCTCCAGTTCCTCCAACTGATGCGCCGCCCGTTCACGGAATGCCAGAATTTCCGCAATGCTTCCGCCGTATTTACGCTTAAGCTTGGAAATTCCCTCAAGGCGCCCCTCAATACGATCGATCCTTGCCGTGGGATCCTCGCGCTCATCTTCAGAGAAGGAAAGAAGTGTTTCCGCAACATCCTCGATTTCCGAAGCGGCATTCTCCAATCGATCTGCAAGCGTGTCTGCAACGTCGATCAATCCGTTCAACGCATACAATGCCCCTTGCGCACGGCGGATCAGATCATAGGCACTTCCCTTTTCTCCTCCGCGCAAGGCACGGTAAGCCAAACGAACCTGTTTGTTGATCTGCTCCATATTGACAAGACGGTCACGCTCCCGAAGCAGCTTTTCCTCCTCGCCGTCCTTCAGCTTCATAGCATC
>JAFTPJ010000115.1 GCA_017463405.1 Clostridia bacterium | reverse complement strand
GGAATGCGTGTGATTGCGCACGGTCGGGTGTCGGTCTACGAGACAAACGGACAGTATCAGCTGTACGTCGACGAGCTACAGCCCGACGGCGCGGGCTCGCTTGCGTTGCAGTTCGAACAGCTCAAGCGCAAGCTGCAGGCGGAGGGCTTGTTTGACGAAGAACGCAAAAAAGCGTTGCCGCCCATGCCGACGTGCATCGGGGTCATTACCTCGCCATCGGGCGCGGCGGTGCACGATATTATGAATATTCTCGGCAGACGTTTTCCATGTGCCGAAATGATCTTGTTTCCGTCGCAGGTGCAAGGTGCCGAAGCTCCCGCACAGCTAATGATGGGGCTGGAATTTTTCCGTATGACGGGACTTGCGGATGTCATTATCATCGGTCGCGGCGGTGGATCCGTCGAGGATCTGTGGGCATTCAACGACGAAATGCTGGCGCGCACCGTTGCGGCATCTCCGATTCCCGTGATCTCTGCAGTAGGACACGAGAGTGATTTTACAATCTGTGATTTTGTTGCGGACAAGCGTGCACCGACACCTTCTGCCGCCGCCGAGCTGGCGGTTCCCGAAAAGGGGGAGCTGTTGCGGATGCTTGCGATGAAAGGGGAGCGAATGGGAGCGGTGTTGGAAAAGCGTGTGAAGGAAGAGAGGCGTTTTTTGAGTCAGATCGTACAATCGCGTGCATTTGCTCACCCGGAGCAATTATTCGACGGCTTCCGCATGCGTGTTGCGGATCGGGAGGAAAAGCTTGAGCGCGCGTTGAGTCAGATTCTGACGCAAAAGAAGAATTGTATGACACAGGTCGGTGTTCAGCTTGAAGCATTGAGCCCGCTTTCGGTGCTGTCGCGAGGATATGCGGCGGTTGGCAAGGAGGGAAAGACCGTGCTTTCAGCAAACGAGGTAAATAGCGGCGACCTGTTGGAAATCCATTTTTCGGATGGAACGGTGCATGCCACGGCAGAAAGAAAGGATGATTTGAATGACTAAAAAAAAGGTAAGCTTTGAAGCCGCCATCGGGCGCTTGGAGGAAATATTGCATATTCTGGAAAGTGGCAATGAAAGCTTGGACAACGCGCTGAAGCTTTACGAGGAGGGGATTTCACTGATCCGTTCCTGTTCTGCGTTGCTCGAGAATGCCGAGCAGAGTGTAAAAATACTTCGTATGCAAGCTGACGGTAAAGCGGTATTGGAGAATTTCAATATACCGGAGGGAGTAGAATGACAGAAGAAATCCTGGAGCTTCTGATGCATCGCAATGCGGTGATCACCGAGGAAGCGTTAAAAAAATATTACGTTGAAGATGAAGATCTGAAAAGCCTTCTCGACGCGGAGCGATACAGCCTTTTCGCCGGTGGAAAGCGTATCCGTCCGCTTTTGACCGTCGAATTCTGCAAGCTGTTCGGCGGCGATGAGGAAGCGGCACTGCCGTTTGCGTGTGCCGTAGAAATGATTCATACCTATTCCTTGATTCATGATGATCTTCCTTGTATGGATAACGACGATCTGCGTCGCGGCAAGCCGACCAATCATAAGGTGTTTGGTGAATCTACGGCACTGTTGGCGGGAGATGCGCTTTTGACGGGGGCATTTGAGGTTGCAGCTTCCAATATGGCTGTTGGGGCGGAAATCTCCGCAAAGGCAGTCGCTTATCTTGCGAGTTGTGCGGGACGTTACGGTATGGTCGGCGGTCAGATCATGGATCTGGAGGGCGAAAAACGAAAACTTTCGCTTGATGCACTGATTAAGTTGCATTCCCTCAAAACAGGGGCGCTCATCAGCGCGGCGGCGGTACTCGGTGCACTGGCAGCAGGGGTTTCTTTTACCGACCCCGCTATGGCAGACGTCGTGACCTATGCGGAAAATATCGGTCTGGCATTCCAGATTGTGGATGATATTCTGGACCGCACAGGAGATGCCGCGACGCTTGGAAAGAACGTAGGAGTCGATGCGGAGCATCAGAAGAGTACGTTCCTGACCTTTTATTCCGTGGAGGAAGCGCAGTTTTATGCCGATCGGCTGACGCAGGAGGCAATTTCTGCAGTTCGGAAATATCCCGGGTCCGAGACGCTTTGTGCGGTAGCGGAATGGCTGTCTACAAGAAAAAAATAATTTGATCATACGGAGGATGTTTTATGCAGTGGTTGTTTGACTTTTTATCGAATTATTATCTGATTTCCGCTATCAGCGGATGGCTTGTGGCACAAATCATTAAGATTTTTACAGGCGTTTTCAAATTGCAGGAATTTACAATCAAGAATATGCTGTTTGGTACCGGCGGAATGCCGAGTTCACATACTGCGTCCGCCTGTGCTCTTTGTGTTGCCTGCGCACTCAAGGATGGACTCGGTTCGGTTACGGTTGCAATTTCGGGTGTGCTGGCTATGATCGTAATGATTGATGCGGCAGGCGTGCGGAATGAAACGGGAAAGCAGGCAAAGGCGTTGAATCTGATTGCTACGGAGGTGTTCGATACAGATTCCGAGCATGCAGACATGCATTTCAAAGAATTGATCGGTCATTCCCCCTTGCAGGTACTCATCGGTGCGATCACGGGAGTGGTGACCGCGTGTCTTTTGTATCTGCTTCCCGTATATTCGGGTATTTTATGAGAGCCGATCTTTATTTAACCGAAAACGGGTATGCACCAAGTCGACAGAGGGCACGTGCGATGATAGAAGCGGGGAATGTCCGGATTGATGACGTGACTGTCAAAAAGCCCGCGCAGGAGATATCTGACGCTCACCACCGCGTCAGCGTTACCGATGTGATCCCTTATGTGGGTCGTGGAGGGCTGAAGCTGGAGGCGGCATTGGACGTTTTTTCGATCGATCCCCACGGCATGACCGCGCTGGATATCGGTGCTTCCACGGGCGGATTTACCGATTGCCTGTTACAGCACGGTGCCGCGAGGGTTTACGCGATTGACGCGGGTGAGGGTCAGCTTGCCCAAAAGTTGCGTGACGATCCGCGCGTGATCGCGCGTGAGCATCTGAATGGCAGAGAATTGACCGCAGATCATGTCTGCGGTGAGAAAATGGACCTGATCGTTATGGATGTTTCCTTTATTTCCGCGACCTACATTCTGCCGCGCTTTCCTCTGCTACTAAAGCGTGGAGGATACGCGATCTGCCTGATCAAGCCGCAGTTTGAAGTGGGCAAGGATATGATCGGAAAGGGCGGTATCGTAAAGGATCGCGCGGCACATCGGTACGCCATCGGTCGTGTATGCGATTGTGCCCGTCAATTGACGCTTACTCCGATTGCGCTGATCCCGTCTCCGATCCGGGGCGGGGACGGAAATCGGGAATTTTTGGTCTGCTTTCATCTTGGTGGAGATGAGGCATTGTCTTTGACTCCGACGGATATTCGAAGGGTTACGGACGGAGCATGACAGAAGGGAGTCATTTTACAGTGTTGAAGATTGCACTAATCACAAATTTCAATATATATGAAAAGGCGAATGCCGCAATCACCGTGGCAAACCGCCTGATGAAAAAGGAATGCGAGATTCTGATCGCCGCATTTAATAAGGATAAGCTGTTGCGTATCCATAAGCATCGCGAGGAGTTTCGGTATCTTCCGTTGGATACCGTATACGCCGAAGCGGATATTTTAATCGTGCTTGGCGGGGACGGTACGATTTTGGAGGTTGCCCGCCGCGCTTCCCAGCGCGGAACGCCGATTCTGGGAATCAATCTCGGTCGTCTGGGATATATGGCAGAGCTTGAGCTGGGGGAGCTCGATCTGCTTGACAAATTATTTGACGGCAGTTACACGCTCGAGCGCCGTTCTATGCTACGCGTGGAGTTGCTTTCCGCAAATAATGAGCTGCGCTCTTTTTGCTATGCCTTGAATGATGCAGTGATCTCAAACGGATCGGTATCGCGTATTGTGGATATGGAACTTTTCGAGGGAGGAAATCCGGTGACTACGTACCGTGCGGACGGCTTGATTATTGCAACTCCGACGGGCTCTACGGCATATTCGATGTCCGCAGGCGGTGCCATTGTGGATCCGCGCGTTTCCTGTGTCTGCGTCACACCGATCTGTCCCCACTCCTTTATTGCGCGTCCTTTGATTTTTTCGGATGACGCCGTACTGGATGTTCGCAACATTTGTGTGAGAGAAAAAATGCTATATCTGACAGTGGACGGACGGATGAACTTTGAGCTTTATCGGAATCAGACGGTTCGGATTCTGAAGTCCAATATGCAAACCAATTTGATTCGTTTAAAAACATGTGGATTCTATAAAAAGCTGCGGCAGAAGATGAGTAACTCGCAGCCGGATTAAAAAAGGAGCTTTTGCTTTTATGAAAAGAAACAGACAGGAAAAGTTGCTGGAGCTGATCTCCAGATATGAAATAGATACACAGGATGAATTGATTGCACGCTTGCGTGATAACGGATTTGAGGTTACGCAGGCAACGGTTTCCCGTGATATCCGCGAGCTGAAAATCGCAAAAATGACGACGGGAAAGGGTACATACCGTTACGTACTTCCCAAGCAAGTGGTAGACGGCAGTGCGGGAATGAAATTCAACAGAGCACTGATCGATTCCGTTATCAGCGTGGATCACGCCTGCAATATCGTTGTGCTCAAAACCTATCCGGGGCTTGCCAATGCGGTCGCGGTTGGAATCGATTCGATGAATCTGCACCAGATTCTCGGATGCGTAGCGGGAGATGACACGATCATGGTCGTATCTCGCGATGAGGATTGTGCCAAGGCGATGGCAAATCGTTTCCATGATTTGATGAAAAGTATTTGATTATGATTAGATCGTTACATATTGAAAATATTGCGGTGATCAAGCGTGCGGATATTGATCTGCGGGAGGGCTTTACCGTTCTGACCGGTGAAACCGGCGCGGGAAAATCAATGATTATCGACAGCTTGAATCTTTTGCTCGGAAATCGTGTTTCCAAGGAGATTATTCGTTCCGGAGAGCATTCGGCAATTATCAGTGCGGTTTTCGAAGAGCTATCCGATGAGGTCTGCTCGGCGCTTTCCGAAATGGGTATTTCCTGCGAGGATCAATGTCTGATGCTGCAGAGAACCCTGAATGCCGACGGACGTTCGCAAACGAGGATCAACGGACAAAGCGTGACGCAGGCGATGCAAAAGGAAATTGCGTCTCTTTTGATCAGTATTCACGGACAGTCCGATCACCAGAAGCTGTTGCAAAAGCAGGCACATCGCGCGCTTTTGGATGCTTATGCAAGACCCGATGCCGAGAGTACGTGCTACCGTACCGTATATCATGAGTTGGAGG
>JAFTPJ010000114.1 GCA_017463405.1 Clostridia bacterium | reverse complement strand
TTGCGCATATCCGATCCGCTTCGGCAAATCTGCACGCCGTGCATCCAGGGGGAGGGGACAAGGGCGTGTCCGCTCAAATCGGTATAGCCGCGGTAGACGTCCGCCGCCTTTCCCGTGACGTAAAAATAGCAATCCAAATGGTCGCTCTCCATCGAGTAGGACCAAGCGTCCTTTTGTACGACACCGCAATCAAACATTGCAGGCTCGAAATGATTGAAAAAAATGCCCGCGCCGCGCGTGGTGAGGAAGAGGGGAACGACGAGGTAGGTGGTGTCGCTTTTGTTCCATCCGTCGCTGGTATACAGCTCGACGACGGTACCGCGCTTGTTGATTCGGTCGAATCTCTCTCCGCCGCCGAAGACGCCCTCGTTGTCCTCCAGGGCGGCAGACAGCGAGACCTTGCCGTTCTCAAGGCAAACGGAGGTGATCTCAAGCATCCGTTTGCCATCGGCGTTTGCAAAGCAGAGGCGGAAGTCGCCGTCAAGGGAAAGCGTGGCAGAGGTACCGTTGGGGGCTTTTACGGTGACGGCGTTATTGCACATTACCGTTTCCAGTGCCTCGGAGATCTCGTTGATCGGCTCGTTCATATAGCGCGCCAGGGATTGCGAGGCGCCGACGTCGCAGAAGCTGCCGTCATTTGCGGGATTCGCCTGCAGGCGCCAGCCATTGCCGCGCTGGAAGGTCAGGCGAAAAAGCGTGTCGTCTTGGTTACGGAAATAGAATGTATTGTTTGCAGTTGTGTAGGCGATCGGGCGTTGATCCTGTTTCATTTGAAGCTCCTTTGTTTTTTGGATTTGATAAAAATCCGATTCATATCTATTTTAACATAACCAAGTCCAAATGTCAATCGTTTTATCTGCTATAAATTCAATCAATGCTTGAGTTTTTTCTGCGTTCATCCAATAGCAAATGATTGACAGCGGGTGCCTTTCGCGGTATAATGAAGAAAACAGTTCCGAAATACAAGGAGGGTTTGAGTATGAATAGAGTAAGGCTTGGTATTTGCGGCGCGGGAAACATCGCGCAGGAATATCATCTACCCGCATATCAAAAGGTCAAGGAGGCAGAGAGCGTCGCGATCTGTGACATCGCACGCGGCGACCGCAACACGCGCTATCCGATTGAGATGCAGGAGATCCTGTACGCCATCTACGAATCTGTGGAGTTCGAGGACAATCTGACAGCGCTGGAAATCTCTGCTGCCAATCTGAAGCGGATGCTCGGGGAGATTCAAAAATGAAAACGCTGATTGAAAACGGATATGTTATGGATGCGGAATGCCGCCGATTGGAGCGGCGGTCGGTCTGCATTGAGGACGATATCATTGTCCCATACGACGGCGGTACGTGCGACAGCGTGATCGATGCCGCGGGGCAGTACGTCCTGCCGGGATGGATCGACATACACCTGCACGGCGCGTTCGGTGTGAATTTTGCCAAAGAGGGATGCTTTGATGAGGCTCGCCTTTGGCTGGCGCGCGAGGGCGTAACCACGGTCGCGCCTACGGTTTCTACGCGACCGATGGACGAGACACTGGCCGCAATCCGCCATATCCTCACGCAAAGAAAGCGGCGCGTCGGCGCGTCGTTCGAGGGGATCCACCTCGAGGGACCGTTTATCTCTCCCGATAAGCTCGGCGCGATGAATCCGCCTGACATTGCCCGTACGGTGGAGAATCTGGACATCATGCTGGACGCGGGCGAGGGGCAGGTGCGCATTGTGGCACTCGCACCGGAATTGGACGGCGCCCTCGCTCTGATCCGCCGCGGTGTCGCACGGGGCGTGCAGATGTCGCTGGGGCATACGCTGGCGACTTACGTGGAGGCGATGGCGGCGATCGAGGCGGGGGCTTCGTTTGCGACGCACACCTTCAACGCGATGCGTGCCTACGATCACCGTGAGCCCGGCGTGCTGGGGGCAGTGCTTACCGAGGACAGGGTGACGTGCGAGATGATTGCCGACATGGTACATCTTGCGCCCGCGACAGCAAAGTTGATTTTGCGTGTCAAGGGGGCGGATCGCGTGATTTTGATCAGCGACGGCAGTATGATCTCGGGGCTGCCCGACGGTGACTACGACATGGACGGACGGATTCGCTATGTCAGAGACGGCGTCTCCCGCAATGCAAATGGGAATCTTGCCTCGTCTACCGTCAGCATGGCGCAGGGCGCTCGCAATCTGCGACGACTTGGCGTTTCGATCGAGGAGATTTCGCGCATGGGTGCTTTGAACCCCGCGCGGGCGCTGGGGATCGATTCCTTTACGGGCTCGATCGGAGATGGGCATCGTGCGGACGTGCTGGTGTGCGACGGCACGCTGAACTGTACGGCTGTTTTTGCAGCAGGCGAGCGGATTGTATAAGAAACAGAAAGGGTAGAGCAATAATGTTTGATATTACGAAAATCGGAGAGAATATCCGCTACTATCGCAAGCGGAACGGCTTTACGCAGAACGGGCTTGCCGAGCGTCTGCACGTCAGCTTTCAGGCGGTGTCGGGCTGGGAATGCGGGACGGCGTTGCCCGACTTAGATAATCTTTGCCGCCTTGCGACGCTATTCGGTGTTTCGCTGGATACATTGGTGAGTGTCAACTTTCTCGGCGACGAGCAGGTAATGATCGGTGTAGACGGAGGCGGAACCAAAACCGAGTTCGTCCTTTTTACCTCAGCGGGGCACGTGCTGGGGCGCGTGATGCTGCCGGGAAGCAATGAGTCTGTGGTTGGCTTTGACAGTGCGGTGGAGATTTTGCAGAACGGGATTGATCTCTGTCTTGGCAAGGTTGCCAACGTTGTCGGCATCTTTCTCGGTATCGCGGGCGGACATCGCGGCGAGATCGAGCATCGGTTGCGCGAGCGCTATCCGTCGATGTGCATTTTCGTGGAGTCCGACGCCTGCAACGCACTTTCCAGTGCCAAGGGGGATGCGGCGCTGATCTGCGGAACGGGCTCGATTCTGATCTACCGCACCGCCGACGGCTACGACCTCAAGGGCGGCTGGGGCTATCGCATGGGTGATCCCGGGAGCGCATACAATATCGGCAGAGAAGCGATCCGTGCCGCGCTCGCCATCGAGGATGGGATGCGGGCGGAGAGTGCGATCTACCCGCTTCTGAAAGAGAAAATGGAGACCGCGTGCGTTCATACGTGCTTCGCCGTCAAAAGCGTTTCCGAGATCGCGGCGCTGTCCACAGCCGTGTTTGCGGCGCACCGTGTGGGCGACGCGACGGCGACCGAAATTTTAGAGAATGAGATGCGCGCCCTCGCCCCGTTCATCGAGGCGACCTGCCGCGCGTCTGGCAGACGCATGATTGTTTGCGGTGGGGTCATGGAACATCACAGCCACGTGCTGCTTCCGATGCTTCGCAAATATGTTTCTTCCGATACCGAATTTATTTTTCCCAAGCTTCCTCCCGTATACGGTGCTTGCGTGGAGTGTTGCCTCCGGCAGGGGCTTCCGATGGGGGAGGCGTTCGGTGCGCATTTTGAGCGGGAGTACACCATGCTGAAAACAAATACCTGATACGGTCATAAAATACCGCCCGCCGTCATACAATGAACCAACGAATGACGGAAGGCGGTTTTTTGTGATGAAAAAGAAGAAGCTTTGGCGACGTGCGGCGTCTGCGGTACTGGGAGGGCTGCTGTGTGTTTCGATAACGGCGGTCGGATGCGCCGAGAAGAAAGGGGAGGGCGAGGGGATTCTCTCTTACGGGGTCCATGTGCTGGCGGCAGAGACAGATATGGCGATTTCGGTTCTGCGCGGGAATGAGGCGGTCTTTTCCGCGGAGGTTTTTGCCAGGAGCCTCAATCTCTCGCATGTGGACTACATCACGGTGCACACCTTGCCTGACGATACCGACGGAGAGCTTTTGCTCGGCTCGACCCGTGTGGCGGCGGGGCAGAGGATTGCTTCGTCCAACCTCTCCTACCTGACCTTTGCGGCGGCGAGTGAAGCGGTCTCGCGGGCATCTTTTACGTTTTCCGCAAACGGCAGTGAGGCTGTGATGGACTGTAACGTCTATCTTTTGGATGTGGAGAATTACACGCCCACGCTGGCGGCGGTTCCGGAGCTTGCGCGCCGTGTATTCACCTACCGCGACACTGCTGCGTACGGGACACTCACGGCGTATGATCCCGACGGTGACGAGATGGTATTTGAGATTGTTTCCTATCCGCAAAACGGGGCGCTGACGCTGACCGACGCGCATGCGGGAACTTACGTTTACGCACCGTCGGCAGGGTATACGGGAACCGACAGCTTTTCATATGTTGCACGTGATATCTACGGCAATTACAGTGCGTGTGCGAGCGTTGAATTGCGGGTGGATGTTGCGGGAACGTCTGTGACATATGCCGATATGGAGGATTCCCGTTCGCACACTGCCGCGCGTGCTTTGACCGAGGCGGGCATCATGAGCGGTACGCAGGTGGGGAATCAGCATTACTTTTATCCCGACCGTACGGTTACACGTGCCGAGTTTTTGGTGATGGCGATGAACGTAGCGGGCATTACCGACGTCCCGACTTGCGAGGCGACGGCGTTTGCGGATGACGCAAGCATCCCGCAATCGATGAAAGGGTACGTCGCCGCAGCATACACGCTGGGCTATATCAGCGGTACGAACGTGCAGGGCGATCTTTGCTTCCTGCCGGACGAGGAGATTACCCGCGCGCAGGCTGCGGTGATGCTGGAGAGTATTCTCGACGTTTCCGACGCGCGCGTGATATCGGTATTTGCCGATCATTCCGAAATTCCCGTCTGGGCGAGTGATGCCCTCTACTCTCTGCACGCCGTCGGCATCCTGCGCGACACCGAGGGGTGTATCTCCGCGACGCAGAAGCTGACTCGAGCCGAAACCGCCGACATGCTCTTTGCCGTGAGCGAGTATTGTATGTTGGATTAATGGGGAGATGGTTTGAAGATGGATATTCAAAACCACCTCATCCGTCACTTGCCGATTGCGGCATATGACGGATGAGGTGGTTTTTTCAATATTGATTTTATCATCGTTTCCCCGTGAGGAGGCTTTTTTGATTACAGTTGAGATCGCGAAATGGACGCGTCAGTGCGCCTTTGTTTCATCGTTAAAGGGGTCGCTCAATCCCGGGTCATTTTCAGGACCTGTTGTCCCGCCGTCGGGATCGGTTATGTCATTGTTTGATGCCGTTGTCGTGATCCCGTTATTTGTGGTGCCATCGGCGTCGTCATCTTGTGCGGGGGGCTGGCAGGCGACAAGTGCCAGACAGAGAAGAAGCGCAACAAACAGGGAAGCAACCTTTTTATTCATGGGAGTATACGTCCTTTCCAAGCAATAGCAGAATTCTCTGATTATAGAATAGCATGTTTCTGCCCTTTTGTCAATGAACAAACTGTAAATTCGCATTTAACAGAAAAAGGAATTGACAAACGGACGAAAAGATGGTATAATTAAATATTCCGAGGAGGTGATCGAATGGATCCCAAGGAACAGAAAAAAAAAGACGAGGAGCTGGACCGATTCTGGGACATCGACGCCCTCATTCCGCCACGCCGTGTACCGCATTACACAGCGGATACCGAGACGGCGGAGATCGTACTCGAGCCGACCGATACGGGGAGCGGGGAAGAAAAAATGGAGGCTGTTCCCAAGCGTGCGGATGAACCCGAACGCCGCTTTGTCCCGCCGCATACCGCCGACGAGGTTTCTCGCGCACTTCCTCCCGATGAGGAGTATTTTCCCGAGAATATGCTGATCCGCACCGTGCGCATCTTCAAAACAAGGAGTAATTACAGCTATTACGACGGTTTTATTCGCGACGCCGACCGTTTGTTTGCCGTCAAGGGCGAAAAATGCGAGCACGTGCCGTTTTTCTCCTACGTACCGCAATATACGCAGATGAGCCGCCCGCAGCTCGAGTGGTATCTGTGGTGGCGCGAGTGCTTCCGCTGCGACGAAATTCTGACCACCGACTACAGTTATCTGTTGCTTTATGCCTATGAATTGATCAATCTCTCCGAGAAGCTGGAGCCACTGTATGTTCAGCGAGAGCTGTGCCGACTGTGGCTACGCTACCGCGACATGTTCCATCAACTGGATACGCATCTGCCCGAATGGATCTGCGACCACAGCCTGTTGCACCGTCTGCCGCCCCCTGAGGCGTTGCACGGTCAGCTGCTGTATACGGCAATGTCGCATTGCACGCTCAAGGAGTTTTATATTACGGCCGCGGGGGACGCGGGTTTGTTGCGCGGGATGCTGGTGTTCTGCTCGAATTACGATTACCATAAGAGCAAATTCTGCACGCCCGAGCACAAAAAGCTTTTTCGCGATACCATCCTCGGCGCGCTCCGTGAGGCACTGGAAAAAACGAGCGAGGACGGTACGCTCCTGAATCTCAAGGGGATGGATCCGAGCCGTATGGTGCGTGATTCCTACAATGGAGCACTCTGCGCCTACCGCATCCGCCGCCGCATCGCCGTGGAGTACAGCTCCTTCAACTGCTCGCACGATCTGCGCTATCTGATCACCGACATCGTCAAGTATACCGAAAATCATCTGCGCATGTTCCTTGGCGTGCGCTCGCGCTTGAGCATTTACGCGCTACCCGCCAGGGTGCGCGAGATACTGGACGCCTATCTGGAGGCAAGACTGCCGCGCCATCGGGCGGTGACGCAGCGGAAGAATGCGGAGGAGATCGCCTACGAGCGACTTTACGACGTCCCGCGCAATCCGCTGTCGCTTGCGAACGCCGCATCGATTGAGCGGGCGTCTTGGGATACCACCGAGCGGCTTGTGGAAGCATTTGGCGATGCCGTTTTTGCGGAGGATGAGGAGACAACTCCCATGAAGGAGGCGCGTTCCCCGACTGTACCCGCTCTCCCTGCGGAAACGCCGCAAAATGTGGATGTCGATGCATTTTTAGGTGAAATGCGTCCGTATTTACCGTTTCTTGCCGCCGTTTTACGCAACGACCCTGACGGGCAATGTGCCGCGGCAGAGAAGAGCGGGACGCTCGAGGAGATTGTGGCGGATGAAATCAACGGGATCGCCGCCGAATATACGGGAGATATTTTATTGGAGGAGGCAGAGCGCGGATTTTCCGTGATCGGGGATTATCGCACGCTTGCCGAGGAGCTTTTGGAGAGAGGAAGGGAATGATTGGATATGGAACAAACACAACAGCATGAAATACCGAGAGTACCGAAGCGGATTCTGACCTCGCTTCTGTCCTCCGTGTCGGCGGGCGTCGTCCCGCGCGCGGGAGCCCCCTATATTGCCATCGGTCGCCGTGACGAGATTTCGGCATTGCTCTCCGACTTGGAGGCGGTCAACGAGGGCGGTGGCTCCATGCGTTTTCTCATCGGACGTTACGGCAGCGGCAAGAGCTTTCTGATGCAGCTGATCCGCGGATATGCGCTGGAGCGCGATTTCCTGACTGCGGATGCCGATCTGTCGCCGGAGCGCAGACTCTATGGCAGCGGCGGCAGTGGCGTTGCGACCTATCGCGAGCTGATGAAAAATCTGGCGTCCAAGTCCTCGCCCGACGGAGGGGCGCTTCCGAAGATTTTAGCGCGTTGGATCGCAGGATTGCAAAACGACATCGTACAGAGTGGGATTGCCGCCGACGATGTACGCTTTGATACCGAGTTGAGCAGACGCGTGCTGGAGGCTTTGCGCGAGATGGAATTTCTGGTGGGCGGATTTGATTTTGCACGCGTGGTGACCGCCTATTATCACGCCTTTGCAGGCGGTGACGATGACCGTCGGAGCGCCTGCCTGCGGTGGCTGCGCGGTGAATATTCCACCAAAACCGAGGCGCGGCACGATCTGGGATTCTCTGTGTCGGTCATCATCGACGATGAAAACTGGTACGATTTTCTCAAGCTTTGGGCGGCGCTGGCGCGTACGATGGGATATCGCGGCTTGGTTGTTTTCATTGACGAATGCGTCAATCTTTACAAGATTTCGCACCGCGTCAGCCGTGAGAACAACTACGAAAAGATTCTTTCGATGTTCAACGATACCTTGCAGGGAAGAGCACCGGGACTGGCTTTGGTGCTTGGCGGCACGCCGCAGTTTTTAGAGGATACACGCCGCGGCTTGTTCAGCTACGAGGCGCTGCGCAGCCGTCTTTGCGACAGCCGCTTTGCCCTTGAGGGCTTCAAAAACCTGATCGGTCCCGTGATCCGTCTGCGCCGTCTTTCGGACGACGAGCTGTTTGCGCTGATCAGTCGCGTGACCAAGCTTTATGCACAGAATTACGGACAGACGCCGCGCATTACCGAGGAGCAGATGGTGCAGTTTTTGCAGATCTGCCTCGACCGTGCGGGAGCGGACAGCATGATTACGCCGCGCGAGATGCTGCGCGATTATATGACGGTACTCAATATCCTGATGCAGAATCCCGACGCCTCCTTTGCGGACGTTGTGGGGAGCGCCGTAACGCTGAAAACCGAGGCGGATGAGGAGGAGAGCGGGGAAGTGCCCGCCGACACGCCGACACCGCAGAAATTTACGATCGACGATATTGAATTTTAACGAGGGGTTTTATGAATCCATTGACAATTATTATGGTCGCGTTCGCCATGCTCGGCGCACTTGATCGCATCATCGGTAACAAGTTCGGGCTTGGCAAGGAGTTTGAGCGCGGCATTATGATGCTGGGACCCGCGGCGCTTTCCATGATCGGTATGCTGGTCCTGGCACCCGCATTTGCAAGCGTTTTGCAGCCCGCGCTTACGGCAATGGCAGAATGGCTCCCGATTGATCCATCTGTCATTCCTGCTATGTTGCTTGCCAACGATATGGGCGGTGAGCCGCTGTCGAATGCCGTTGCAATCGATCCGCAAATCGGTGCGTTTAACGGCTTGGTCGTTTCCTCCATGATGGGCTGTACCGTTTCCTTTACGATCCCGTTTGCGCTGTCCACTGTGCCGCGTGAGCATCATAAAGCACTTTTGGTGGGACTTTTGTGCGGCATTGTGACCATTCCCGTCGGATGCTTGGTCGGCGGTCTTGTCGCAGGCGTGCCGATTTTGGCTCTTTTGCTCGATCTTGCACCGCTGATCCTCTTTTCTGCGCTGATTGCTGTAGGACTTTTGCGCGCGCCGGAGGTGTGCGTAAAGATCTTTTCTGTGATCGGATTTCTGATCAAGGCGTTGATCACCGTCGGTCTTGCCATCGGGATTTTCACTATGCTCACAGGTATTGAGATCTTGCCGGGCGCCGGCTCCTTCGAGAGCGCCGCCGAGGTTGTATTCCGTGCTTGTGCGGTGATGGCGGGCGCGTTTCCGATGCTGTTTTGCGTGTCATGGCTGCTCAAGCGTCCGTTCGGTGCGATCGGAAATCGCCTGCAGGTCAGCGAAAACGCCATGACGGGACTCGTTTCGATGCTGGCATCCAGTGCGGCAACCTTCGATATGCTCAAGGATATGAACCACAAAGGGCGTGTACTCAACTCGGCGTTTTCCGTATCCGCCGCATTTTTGTTCGCGGCGCATCTGGCATATACGATGGCGGTTGATCCCTCATACCTGCCCGCCGTGATGATCGGCAAGGTCGTCGCGGGCGTGTCGGCGTTTGCGCTGACGCTGGTTCTTTATGACCGTATCTTCAAAAAAGGAGACATACAATGATCACTTTGCAAAATTTACATACGCATAGCACCTATTGCGACGGCAGGAATACACCCGAGGAGACCGTGCGTCGAGCATTGATGCTCGGCTTTGATTCCGTCGGTTTTTCGGAGCATGCTCCAAAGCCCTTTTGTGTCAATTATGCGTCTATGATGGAAAAGAATACGCAATACCGTGCGGAAATTGCCCGTTTGAAGGAGGCGTACCGCGGACAGATCGAGATTTTTCTGGGCTTGGAGGAGGAGATGTACGCCGGGAGCGACCTCTCTCACTACGACTATGTTATCGGTTCAGTGCACTATCTGCTGATCGGCGGGGAATACGTTGGCTTCGAATGCGACATTGGCGACCTGCTGGCAATCATCGACACCCATTTCGGAGGCGACGGGATGGCGCTGGCGCGTGTGTATTACGAGACGCTGGCACATCTGCCCGAGTACGGGCGCTTTGATGTTGTGGGGCATTTCGATGTGATTAACAAGCGATGCGAGAAGAACGGGCTGTTCGATATGGAATGCGCGGAATATCGGTCGTACGCGCTGGAGGCGTTGCAGGCATTGGCGGGGAAAATTCCCCTGGCGGAGATCAACACGGGAGCGATGACGCGCGGACATCGCACAGCCCCCTATCCCGCACCGTTTCTTTTGAAGGAGTGGCGGGCGCGCGGCGGCAATATCATCATCTCGTCGGATTGCCACAGCAATCAATTTCTCGCGCATTACTTCCGTGAGGCGATCGAGCTTGCGGAGTCGTGCGGATACCGTGAGACGTACGTGCTGACCAAAGATGGATTTTCTCACGTTTCGCTGGAGGATATGAAACGAAAGCTGATATAAGAGCAGACTTTTTCAATGCGATGTGATATAATGTTAGCAGAATTGCAGGAGAGGAGATCTTGATTTTATGAGCGAAATTTTCGATCGCTATCCCGAATTTGTGCGGGAGTTTATCTATTCCCACGGCTGGGAATCCTTGCGTGAGGTGCAGGTGGCGGCAGCAGAGACGATTTTTTACACCGACCGCAATCTGCTCCTGACCTCCTCGACCGCCAGCGGCAAGACCGAGGCGGCGTTCTTTCCGATCCTTTCCGAAATCTGCGAAAATCCGCCCGCGAGCGTGGGTGTTCTGTATATCGCGCCGCTGAAAAGCTTGATCAACGACCAGTTTTATCGCATTGAGGAGCTGCTCTCGGAGAGTGGTATCCCCGTGACGCATTGGCACGGCGATGTGGCGCAATCGCACAAAAAGAAGCTGCTGGACAAGCCGCGCGGGATTTTGCAGGTCACACCCGAGTCGCTCGAATCGATGTTGATTAATCGGAGCAACGACATCGTGCGCCTCTTTGGAGATCTGCGCTATATCATCATCGACGAAATTCACACGCTGACGGGCAGTGATCGCGGCAATCAGATTCTGTGTCAGCTTGCACGCATCGGGCACATCATCGGACACCATCCGCGCCGCATAGGACTTTCCGCGACCATCGGAGACCCGCAGAAGGCGGCGGACTGGCTCGGCGCGGGTAGCGGGCGCGAGACCGACGTGCCACAGCTTGCGCAGGGAAAGATTCGCTGGCGGCTCGGCATGGAGCATTTCTATATTCAGAATTCCAAGACCGATCAGGCGAATGAACCGAAGGATCAAGCCGACGGTCCCGCACAGCTTGCCTACGATGCGGGATATTCCTTCATGTACGATTGTGTGCACGACCGCAAGTCGCTGGTCTTTTCCAATTCGCGCGAGGAGACCGAATACGTCTGCGCGACCTTCCGCCAGATCGCTAAAATGCGCGGAGACAAGGATGTTTTTCTCATTCACCACGGCAATCTCTCGGCGTCCATCCGTGAGGAGGCAGAGCTGAAGATGAAGGACGAAGACGAGATGGCGGTCACGTGCGCGACCGTAACGATGGAGCTGGGGATTGATATCGGACGCCTCGAGCGCGTCCTGCAGAACCAGTCGCCCAACTCGGTCACAAGCTTCCTCCAGCGCCTCGGACGCTCGGGACGTCGCGGTCAGCCGCCCGAGATGATGATGGTCTTCCGCGAGGAGGACCCGCTTCCGAATACCCCCCTGCCACAGCTGATTCCGTGGGAGCTGCTCAAGGCGATTGCCATCGTCCAGCTGTATATCGAGGAGCGCGTCATCGAGCCGCCAAGCGTGCGGAAGCTGCCGTACAGTCTTCTGTTCCACCAGACGTTGAGCGTTCTTGCGGCGTCGGGCGAGCTGTCCTTGCGCCGCCTTGCCGAGCGCGTGCTGGCACTGCCACCGTTTGCAAGCGTACCGAAGGAGGATTACAAGGTGCTGGTGCTTTCAATGCTCAACAACGATTTTCTGGAGATGACCGAGGAGAAAACGCTGATTGTGGGACTGGCGGGCGAGCGTCTGTTGCGTTCATTCAAGTTTTACGCGGTGTTCAAGGACTCTGAGGATTACACCGTGCGGTGTGGCTCGGACGAAATCGGCACCATCACCACACCGCCGCCCGTGGGCGACCGCTTTGCGTTGGCAGGGCGCGTGTGGGAGGTTGAGGAGCTGGATATCCAGCACAAATTGATCTACGTCAAGAGCGTGGAGGGGAAGATGGAGGTCTCCTGGCCCGGCGACTTCGGAGAGGTGCATACGCGCATCGTTGAGCGGATGCGAAGGGTGCTGGAGGAGGACACCGTCTACCCATACCTCAAGCCCAACGCGCAAAAGCGTCTGGAGCAGGCGCGTCATGTGGCACGCAATACGGGCATGCTGAATCGCTCACTTGTGCACCTCGGCGGATATTCGTGGTGCCTGTTCCCATGGCTCGGTACGCGCTCGTTCCGTACGGTGCGCAAGCTCTTACAGCGCGTGGGGAAGGATTTTGCGATCACAGGCGTGGAATACGAGGGCTGTTATTTCATTACCTTTAAGATGTCGCGCGGAAATGATTACGAGCTGATCCATACGCTTGCCGATGGCGTGCGTGCGGAGCTGTTCCGCACGGATGATCTGGTATCCTCCGGCGAGATTCCCGTGTTTGAAAAATACGACGATTACGTTCCCGCCGATCTGTTGCGCCACGCCTATGCCACCGATAAGCTCAATCTTGACGAGGCACAGCACCGCATTCTGGATATCGCGGCGGAATTTTGAAAAAGAGAATGATATGCGGGCACCTCGTTGCATTTGAGGTGCCCGTTGTTTTATGATTCAGACGTTACCGATATCCGAACACGGATTATCGCTTTTTTCCATTTTACGTTTGACTCGTTTTGTGGTAAAATATAGACAATACCAAAAGGATGCGAGGTATGAAGCAGTTCCGTGATGGATGCTGCTCTTTTTTTCGGCATCGGGGTATGCACTCTGCGGTTCCATCCTGCCCGCCCTGCAAAACGACAGCTCACAGCTGTATCTGAAAAGCATCATTGATTGCCGGTTTGCACTGATATACGGCGGCACATTTGGCAACAAAATCATGCCTCCGCGCTTAATGAAGGGAAGATTGTCAGCATTCCGCTGAAGAACAGTGCATTTTATTCGATTGGATCCCTGATCCGTGTAAGTACACGGCGGACGACCGATGTGTATACTGTGTTACTCACGATACACTGTGTTCGCCCGTCTTGCATGAAGATTCTTTGTCACAACGTACTACGTTATAATATTGTTTTCATTGCTTGCAAAGATCATTCGTAATCCTGCATCCGCTCGATCAGCTCACGCCAGGAGTTGACTGAAATTCCATCGGCGAGTGCGCTTTGCTCGCTTTGTGGAAGCGTTCTGACGCTGACGTCCATCAGGCGGATCAGGTAGCCATCCTCGGTATAAACGCCGATCTTTCCCTCGGTTTCCCGCAGGCAGAAGCGGTTGTAGAGCACGTCAGCTTCGGTTGACGGTTCATCCTCGGTGTCGGTTGAGGTGGAAACCGATCCGTCCGCTTCGGTCGTGTCCGAGATGAGACTGTCGAGATTGCCGACCAGTACAGCGGCTTTTTCCTGCCATGTCTCGCTCTCACCCACCGCATTTCGCATCACGACCAGGGCTGTAATCGATAGCACAAGGCAGATCACCAGTAAAAATGCGCAAAGCACCGTAAATATTTTTGAAGCATCCATCAAATTGTTCCTTTCTCATTTTTTTGCAATCGGGGTAATGATAGCATATCCCGATTTTTCGGGTATATTCATTTGAGAACGGAAATACTATCATTGTATTTTTGAGAAAGGAGCGAGCATATGAAAAAAACAAACGGACAACGGCGCGGCAGAATGCTTTTGATTTTTTGCGCCGCCACGGCAGTCCTGTTTTCGCTTCTGGCGGTTCTTGTGCTGGGAACGGCTCTTTATATCGATACAAGCTTTGCACATACGGTGGATGAGGAGCTGTTTGACGTCGGACGCGTTCCGGTTTCACCGAAATTCTATGCGTATCGCTTTACCGACCGCACCGCACGCCTCGGTGAGGCGGTGGATGTGACCGATCGCGTTTATGCACAGCGTCAGAATGCATACGTACCGTACGACGAGATTCCGCAGGCGATGATCGACGCCTTTGTCGCCATAGAGGACAAGCGCTTTTTTACGCATGAGGGTGTGGATTGGTACCGCACGTTGGCGGCGGGGGCGAATTATCTGCTCGGCTTTTCGGATACCTTCGGTGCCTCCACCGTCACACAGCAGCTGGTCAAAAACATGACGGGGGAGAGCGAGGTGACGCCAAGACGCAAGCTGCAGGAGATTCTGTACGCGCTGGATCTGGAGCGGCGGTTGAGTAAGGAGCAGATCATGGAGCTGTATCTCAACGTCATCCATTTTTCGGATAACTGCAACGGTATCGTCGCGGCGGCGGAGCACTATTTTTCCAAGGATGTCAGAGAACTGACGGCGGCGGAGTGCGCAAGCATTGCTGCTATTACCAACAGCCCGTCCTATTATAACCCGATTCGCCATCCCGAAAACAATCTGGCGAGGCGAAATTTGATTTTGTCCGAAATGCGGAACGACGGCTTTTTGAGCGAGGAGACGTATCGGAAGGAGGTATCAAGTCCGCTGTCGTTGGAGGTCGACAGCACGGCGAACACCGAGGGGATCAATCCGTGGTATACCGACATGGTAATCGAGGATGTGATCTGCGATCTGATGAAGGAGTACGGCATGAGCCGTCCCTCGGCATCGCATCTGCTGTATACGGGAGGCTTGCACGTGGAGATGGCGATGGATGAGGAGATTCAATCCATTGTGGAGGAATATTACCGCACGGCGGTGGTACTGCCGCGCAACAGAGAGGGAGAGTCGGCACAGTCGGCACTGATCGTCATCGACAGCCGGACGGGGGACATCCTTGGCGTGGCAGGTGCGGTCGGGGCGAAAAACGGCAATCACGTGCAGAATTTTGCCACGCAGACCCTCCGTCCGCCCGGCTCGACGATCAAGCCGATCAGCGTGTATGCCCCCGCCCTGGAGGAGGGACTTATCACATGGTCGAGTGTGTTTGATGACGTTCCGACCGACTTTCATTACGAGGGACATCTTGTCTGGCCTCAGAATGCGACGCGCGTGTATCGGGGACTGACCAACATCCCGTACGCCGTGGCACATTCTACCAACACCGTGGCGGTTCGGGTGTTGCGCAGGGTCGGTCTGAACTGTTCGTTTGCCTACGCTAAGGGGCGGTTCCGCCTGACAAGCCTTGCACAAACGGACTGCGCCGATGCCGCACTGGCACTGGGGCAGACCGGTCGCGGTGTGACGCTTCGCGAGATGACGGCGGCGTACACGCCCTTTGCTGACGCAGGTGTCTACCACCCGTATCGCTCCTACTACCGTGTGACCGATGCAGAGGGGAATCTTCTGCTATCCCGTACCGACGAGGGGGAGGAGGTGATCTCGCGCGAAACCGCCGCGATTATGACCAAGCTGCTACAGGGTGTGATTGCCGACGGAACCTCTCGAACGATCACATTACAAAGGGTGTGCGAGTGCGCGGGAAAGACAGGGACGACGAGCAACGATTACGACCGCTGGTTTATTGGGTACACCCCCGAGATCGTCTGCGGCGTCTGGTGCGGATATGCCTATCCGGAGCCGTTGACGGATCGGCACGTCAGCACGAATATCTGGAACAACGTGATGCGCAGGATCGTATCGCGCACGGGCGGAAAAACCGAATTTACGGTGCCTTCGACCGTGATCCGCGCAAGCTTTTGCAAGGATTCCGGGCTCCTTGCCGATGAAGCGTGTATGCAGGACGCGCGCGGCGACCGTCTGGAGACGGGGTGGTTTGTCGTAGGGAGTGAGCCCAAGCGTTTTTGCGACTGTCACGTTCTCTGCGATTACGACTGCGGCGAGGGCGGCGGTGTTTATCACGGTGATTTCCTATCGGAGGAGCGACAGTCCGTCGGTCTGATTCGCGTTGAGCGGCATTTTCCATTGCAGATTTACGTGACCGATGCGCAGTACGTTTATCGCGGAGATCCCGCGTCCTATCCGATCAATGAGGATCCGACACAGCCTTATTTTGCAAGCGGACTTTCGGACTTTTGCGGCGTTACAAATGTTGAAACGCAGTTCAACCGTTCCTGCACACGCACGGCGGAGACAGAGGAGTGGGAGGACGAGGATATCGAGGATATAGAGGTTCCCGAATGGGATATTGGGAGCCTCCCGCAGTGGAGTGCAGGCGCAAACGCAGCGCGATTTCCTACGGCAACTCGACGGATGTCAGTGGATGATGTATTTTAGAATGCTGTCATTCTGCGGATAGCTGACAGGAAGGAGCGTTTGCATACGGAGGATGACAGGTATTTAACGGTCAAGCAATCCACATTCGCGTATTCGCCCCGTTGTTGAAGTGACAAAAGTGCAAAACACAGAATGAAAGAATAAAACGCGTTCCCCTCTCATATCGTGTTGTGAGAGGTGCGTCAAAAAACGGCATCTCTTTTGGGAGGTGCTGTTTTTGTTCAAGAAGAAGTACGGAAAGATCACAGTCGGTGCGTGGCTGAATATGGAGATGAACCAAAGCCGTCCTGCTCTGATGCTGTTGGTAGGCGTTCTGATGATGCTGGGTGGGATCACGGTCCGCTTTTGCGTTGGTAGTCCGCACCTGACAATCCTGGCGCTGGATATCAGCTCGCTGATCCCCCCGATATGGCTGATGTGCATTCTCTGGTCGCTGGCATTTTTTGTAGTGGGATGTGCGGCGGGTTTTGTGCTCGGCTACCGCGCGGGCGGATGCGAAGTGGATAAATACAAGGGCGGGATGCTGTTTGTGATGCTGGCGGTGCTGGAGCTGTGCTGGTATCCCACCTTTTTCGGCGCGGGGCTGATCTTTCTCAGCGTGCTGGAATCCATTCTGATTCTGTGCCTTTCAGTCGGCGTGACCCTTTGCTTTTACCGTGTCAGCAAATTCGCGGGAATGCTGATCCTGTTTCACGATATCTGGCTGATTTATATGTTAATCCTCAATTTTGCGGTGCTTTTCAGAGGATGAATGCACTCTTATAAAAATCAACATATCCGGGTTTCTTGCAGAGCTGATTTTTGTAGTATCAGAAAAAAATTTGTCAAACGCGATTTTTTTAATGAAAACCCTTTACAAATGACAAAAAATTTGATATACTATTAGTTGTGAGAAATTTTTTGACACCCGCAAGGACACCTGCGGGTAGTAAAAAGGAGTGTATGATTTATGAGCCGTATGGTCGGCACTGTATCCCGTGGCGTTCGCGCCCCCATTATCCGCAGCGGTGATGATCTTGCAGAGATTGTAACCGCATCCGTTCTGGAAGCCGCAAAGGACGATGGCTTTCAGGTAAGAGACCGTGATATCGTCGCGATGACCGAGGCGATCGTCGCACGTGCGCAGGGCAACTACGCAACCGTGGACGACATTGCTGCGGATGTTCGCGCAAAATTCGGCGGTGAGACCGTCGGCGTGATTTTTCCGATCCTCAGCCGCAACCGTTTCTCTGTTTGTCTGACGGGTATCGCAAAGGGAGCAAAAAAAATTGTTTTGATGCTGTCCTATCCCTCCGACGAGGTGGGCAACCATCTGATCAGTCTTGACGCGATCGATGAAAAGGGCGTCAATCCCTACAGCGACGTGCTGGATCTGAAGATCTACCGCGAGCTGTTCGGTTATGAGAAACACCGTTTTACGGGCGTTGATTACGTTGAATATTATGAAAAGCTCATTCGCGACGCAGGTGCCGATTGCGAGATCATCTTCGCAAACGACTGCCGTGCGGTCCTGAACTATACGAAGAACGTCCTCAATTGTGACATTCACACCCGCGCACGCACCAAGCGTCTGCTCCGTGCGGCAGGGGCAGAGATCGTTTACGGCATGGATGAGATTCTGAACGCTCCCGTAAACGGTAGCGGGTACAACGAAAATTACGGTCTGCTCGGCTCCAATAAGGCGACCGACACGCAGGTCAAGCTGTTCCCGCGCGAGTGCAAGGCGTTGGTCGACGACATTCAGGCGCGCATCCTCAAGGCAACGGGCAAGCACGTAGAGGTTATGGTCTACGGTGACGGCGCGTTCAAGGATCCCGTCGGAAAAATCTGGGAGCTTGCCGATCCGGTCGTATCTCCCGCATACACGTCTGGGCTGGAGGGAACGCCCAACGAGCTGAAGCTTAAATATCTGGCAGATAACGATTTCGCGGATCTTTCGGGTGACGCACTCAAGGCGGCAATCAAGGAGAAGATTCAGCAGAAGGATAGTGATCTGTACGGCAAAATGGCATCCGAGGGCACCACGCCTCGTCAGCTGACCGACCTGATCGGATCTCTTTGCGACCTGACCTCCGGATCGGGTGACAAGGGAACACCGATCGTCTATATCCAGGGTTATTTCGATAACTACACAACCGAATAAATTACAAAACAACGAAGCCCCAATGCAGAGGATGCATCGGGGCTTCGTTGTTGTTATTCTAAAATCAATATTCCGGCGGGTTATCCTTGTTGCCGAAGATGCCGTTCATGCCGAACCAGATCATGTGATGGTCGAACCAACGCTCCATCTCAAGCTCGTATTTGCCGTAGTCCTCAAAGAACGACGAATACGCGTGCTGTGCCTCGACACCCTTGCCCTCTGCCTTGAGCGCGAACGCATTGGCGATTCCCTTGGCATACTCCAGGTAGCGCCACAGCAATCTGTAAGCCACCGTTTGCGCACGTAGGGGCATATTCTTGTGTGCCTGTACGAACGGTGCAAAACCGTCCGCGATCGCAGCTACCTTTCGGATGGATTCCGCGTATGCGGGATTGTAGTAGATGCTCTTTTTGGGATCTGTCGACATTCCGCCACCGCAATACTTGAAGGACGCGACCGATTCCAACGCCTCAAAGAACGCAATGACTTCCCGATAGTCCTCGCCGTAGGCGTGACGGAAGTAGTCCTCCTTCAATTCCTCAAAGCTGACCGAGGCATCAAACAGTGCGCTTGCATACACGTAGAAGGAAAAGCCGTTGGGGAAGTACGCTCTTTGCGTGCAGTCCTCAATGATGCCGTCGTATCCGTTCGAGCGGTAGCCGTGCACGTCGTCGTAAACGAGCTTTGCAAAGCCGAACACACCGAGGTCCTTATACTGCACAGTATGGAAGTGGTATTCGTACACCAGCGACGGTACGGGACAGCGTGCGCGCCAGAGCCTTGCGTGCGCCAGATGCTCGTTGGCGCTCTTCGGGAAGCGGCAGTTGTTGCGCTCGTAGGGAGGAAGAACTACATCGCTTGTATCAATGTGCTTTGCCACGGGCTCATAATAGTTCCGTGTGATCGCGGCAACCAAGAGGGAGAACCGATCGGGATTGTTGAGCCGCACTGTTTCGGGTGCCCAGGTTGTATCGAGATAGCAGATAAACACGATGCGGGTTTTCAGCCCTTTTGCGGTCAACCGTTCGTCCACCTCGTTCATCAGCATGACGTACCAATCGGAGGGGATCATCTTGCGGCATTCGTCGCATTCGCAATGATTGTTTGCCGCATCCGCAAGCCATACGTGGATGTAATCGACGTTCGTGGAGCTTGCCGCATAGTCGGCAATGCCGTCGGCAACGATCGCGCGCGCCTTGGGATTGGACATACAAAAGTTCGTGCAGAGCGCCACGCCGTTATAGAGCGCGCGCTTGCCGTCCATCATTGCCATGTATTGCAGGATTTCCTCACCTGCGTCTTCATTTCCTGCGACCCAACCGTCGGTCGAATCAAGTCCGAATGGCTCGGCAGTCCAGCCGTGTCCCATATCGTGCAGCTGGAGTCCGCGCTTGGAAAGCTCCGCTTCACATTGCCGCTTCCATTGCAGTACGGTTTCAGGCGTGATTGGCTCTGCCTCGCGGTGTGGGTTGGATTGGTGATTATAGTAGCAATCGTAGTAATATTTCGGATTGTCGAACTCGATCATAAAAATGTTCAGTCCGATCTTCGGGGTAAAATCGATTGCCTCGATCATGTTGGGCTGATATTCTGCGCCCTCGTTGCACTGACCGCGGTAGCGGCTGTCCGCCATTTTGTGGTATTGTACCGCCTCAATCGCCTTCGTCGGGATCCATTCACCGTCAATTCCGGGGAAGAGCCAGCGGCAGCCGTTGAGGGTCAGATATTTGTAGACGGCAAGCAGAACGCTGCGCGGATTGCTGCCCGCGATGATTCCGCCCGCAGTATCGGTGTCGATATGAAGGATGTCATCCAGGTCCGTATCCTTGGCTTCACTTACATCAAGACCGAAATCTTGCATCAATCCAAGTCGGAAGCCATCCGTAGCGTCGGGACAGTATGCAATCCCGATCTCACCGCAACGCGGCATCATCATACGAAGATATTTTTTTAATTCCTCCGCCGCAAAATCCACGACGTGGTGAGCGGTGATTTTATTAATGAAAAACATAATGATCCTCCTTGAGGTGAAGTTGATATATTCATTATAGCATATCATTCGTATCATTTCAAGACAAAATCAATATAAATAATAGACGGATTTTAATGTGAATTTTTAAGGGCAATCTGTCTGGTATTTCATAAGGCTTCCCCCTTGGGGGAAGCTGTCACCGACAGGTGACTGATGAGGGGGAGCCGCCCGCAGGCGGCGTTACTCCCTTATTTACAACGGATGCTGCGCATCCTGCCCCTCATCCGTCTTGCTTCGCAAGCCACCTTCCCCCAAAGGGGAAGGCTTTTTTGTGTGCGAAGCGGCTTGAGCCGCTGGCCGGTAGTACTGGGCTTTTAGCCCTTGTGTATATCACTCGTTTGACGGGTGGTTCTGATTCTTATTTTAAATAGATTTCGATAACAGGTACCGTCTGATTGGGCTTAACAACGGGAAGCGTGAAATTGACGCGGTTTTCGGTTGTGGGATCGGCGTCGCGGTAGCTGCCCGCGGGAAGGTTCGAGGGTGTCGTGTCAAGCTGATACTGAACTTCGCTCGCGTCGTGCAAGAATTGCGCGTACTCGATTTTATCTCCGATGTTGTCCATCACAAGGGTCTTGAAGGGGTAGGAGAACAGATGAACGTACAGACGCTTGCCGTCTTCGCTCTGCGTCAGATATGTGCCGTCGGGCGCCTTGAATTCCGGCTCTGCCATCGTGCATCCGTAGATCGAGCGGGAATTGTACTTCATCCATTTCGCGTAAACGTCCAGGGCGTCGCAGGCGCGATCGTCGATGTAGCCGCGTGCGCAGGGACCCACGTTCATGAGAAGGTTTCCGCCGCAAGCCACGGTTTTGATCAGCATCTGGATCATCATCTCGGGCGACTTCCACGTCATCTCGTCGCGGTAGTAGCCCCACGAGCCGGAGAAGGTCTGGCACGCCTCCCAGGTTTTGTATTCGCCATTGTCGTACTTCGGCCACGTGCCGAGCTGTCTTTGCTCGGGTGTAACGGTGTCCTGCGGAATGCCGAGGCGGTCGTTGATGACGATGTGCGGCTGGAGTGAGCGCACCAGCTCAATCATCTTCTCGGACTCCCATTCCTCGGGTCCCTTGCCCTTGCCGCCGTCAAGGAAGGCGTATTTACCGTTGTACCAGGTGTTTTTGAAGGAGAAATCGAACCAGAGAATGTCGATCTTACCATAATTGGTCATCAATTCACGAACCTGGTTGCGCATAAACTCGGCGTAGATTTTCATATCTCTGCCTTCATTGAGCTGCATGGCATCGGGACGGTTGCGCAACGGGTGGCACTGGTCGATCGTGTAGTGCGGATGGTGCCAGTCGAGCAGGGAATAGTAGAAGCCGATTTTGAGTCCCTCTGCGCGGAACGCGTCGACGTACTCGCGAACCAGGTCGCGTCCGAACGGCGTGTTCGTAATTTTATAATCGCTGTACTGCGTATCAAAGAGAGAGAATCCCTCGTGGTGGCGTGTGGTCAGCACGGCATATTTCATTCCCGCTTCACGCGCACGGCGCGCAAGATCCTTGGCATCGAACAGATCGGGATTGAAGTGCTTGAAGTAAACCTCGTAATCCTCGTCGGAGATGTCCTCGCGCTCACGGATCCACTCGTGGCGTGCGGGCATGGCGTAAAGACCGAAGTGAATAAACATACCGAAGCGATCGTGCACCAACCAATCGGTTTGTCCGGGCGTTTTGCGACGAATGTAAGATGACATATTTTCGTCCTCCTGTTGACTTTTTTTGTTTTTTGTGGTAAACTACTCTTACAGATGTGTTTTTCTATATTGTAGCATACTTTATCGTCTTTTTACATGTGTTTTTGTATCTGTTTTATGGATTTTTGAACAATCGGGAGGAAAGAATATGATTATCGAGCATCAGCCGCTGTTTCGGAATATGGCGAAGGTATCGGAGCTTGTCTGCCGTGACAGCGGTGTTGTCACCACCGACGAGAGCTGGCATCAGGAGCCGATGTACGCGCCGTATTCGCGCCTGTACTACGTCAAGGATGGAGCCGGGGTGCTCTACTCCGAAAGCGAGCGGATGCCGCTGGAGCCCGGATACGTGTACGTTGCGCCATGCGGCATGAAATACGGATATTACGGGACCGACTCGGTGACCAAGCTTTATTTCCATATCAATCTGCTCCTCGGCGCCGATGATTGTGACGCGTTTGCGGATTACGGGCATTTCATCCGCCTGGAGCGGACGGTGGAGCAGATTGATCGGTTGATCGGCTGGTTTCTTGCAGAGGATCCGTTCGGGCACATGGTGATCAAAAGCGAGCTCTACCGAACGGCATGCGAGGCGTTGCAGATTGTACGTGAGACCGACGGCTCGCATGTCGGATACTCCCGACCGATTATGCGTGCAATCGGCTACATCCATCGCAATTTGAGCGCGCGCCTGACCGTGGGGGAGATTTCGGAGGAGATTTTTTGCTCCAGAAGCAGGCTGTCGATGCTGTTCCGAGAGGAGATGGGACAATCGGTTGCGCGGTACATCGACGATCTTTTGATGTCGGAGGCGCAGACGATGTTGCTTTACAGCGAGCGCTCGGTGGGGGAGATCAGCGATCGCCTCGGCTTTTGCGATCAGTTCTATTTCTCCCGTTGCTTTACCAAACGTTTTTCGGTCTCTCCGACACAGTTTCGGAAGAGTAGGGGATAATACTTGGGGAGAGAGGGGCTTTTT